>NZ_JAOWGQ010000044.1:0-251571 GCF_030333085.1 Citrobacter sp. Cpa228
CGGTAGTTCAGTTGGTTAGAATACCTGCCTGTCACGCAGGGGGTCGCGGGTTCGAGTCCCGTCCGTTCCGCCACTTATTAAGAGCCCTGAGCATTTGCTCAGGGCTTTTTCTTTGCCTGTAACTCTATTATTGCTAAATTCGCAAAAATCCTCTGCATTTTTCGCTCTTTTTCTATAAAGAGCAGAAGGTCATAATCCCCTCAATTAACAAACATAGTGATTAAAAAGAGGAATTCTATGGCTATCCCTGCATTCGGTTTGGGCACTTTCCGCCTGAAAGACGACGTGGTTATCGCTTCTGTTAAAACAGCTCTTGAGCTGGGTTACCGCGCAGTTGACACTGCTCAAATCTATGATAATGAAGCGGCTGTTGGCCTGGCGATTGCCGAAAGCGGCGTACCGCGTAATGAGTTGTACATCACCACCAAGATCTGGATTGAAAATCTTGGCAAAGACAAGCTGATCCCAAGCCTGAAAGATAGCCTGAAAAAACTGCGCACAGATTATGTTGATCTGACGCTGATCCACTGGCCATCACCAAATGATGCCGTCTCTGTTGAAGAGTTTATGCATGCATTGCTCGAAGCTAAAGAGCAAGGGCTGACTCGTGAAATTGGTATCTCTAATTTCACTATCCCATTGATGGAAAAAGCTATTGCTGCTGTGGGGGCAGAGAATATTGCGACTAACCAGATTGAGTTATCTCCGTATCTGCAAAGCCGTAAGGTTGTTGACTGGGCGAAAGAGCACGGTATCCACATCACCTCATACATGACGCTGGCTTACGGTAAGGCGCTGAAAGATGAAGTGATTGCTCGCATTGCGACTAAACATAACGCGACGCCGGCCCAGGTGATTCTGGCATGGGCGATGGGGGAAGGTTACTCTGTGATCCCTTCTTCTACCAAACGTGAAAACCTGGCAAGCAACCTGCTGGCACTGGAACTGCACCTTGATGCGGAAGATAAAGCGGCAATCGCTGCTCTGGATTGCAACGACCGCCTGGTTAGCCCGGAAGGTCTGGCGCCTGAGTGGGATTAATCACCTGACCCTCTGTGCCTTTAACCCTCTTTCACAGCTCCTTCGGGAGCTGTTCTTATATATTCACTTAAAAAGTCGATGAATGCCCGAATACGGGTACTGACGGCACGATCGCTATAATACACCGCGCTGAAAGGCATCTCGACTGGCAGCCGTTTATCCGCCATCAATTCGACCAGCTTACCCTGAGCGATCTCCTTATCAATCATATAATCTGAAAGACAAGCAATACCGTTGCCGTTCAGGCAAAGCTGCTTCAGCGTTTCGCCACTGTTCGAAGACAGGCCGCACTCAACCTCATGTAATTGTCCGTCACTACAGGCAATGGGCCATGTATTGAGCGAAATGGGTTCAGAAAACCCCAGACACAGGTGCCGCTTTAACTCTTCAACAATCTCTGGCTTACCGAAGCGGGCAATATAGTCCGGTGAAGCAATAATCTTGCGGTAGCTGGTAAAGAGTGGACGTGCGCGCAGACTTGAGTCAGTCAAAGCACCGGCACGTATCGCAACATCCACTTTTCGTTCAATAAGATTGATAAATGTCTCTGAGGAAACCAGCGACAACGTCATCTCGGGATAGCGTTCACGGAAAGGTTTGATCAATGGCATCAGGAAATGCAACATCACCGGTGTTGCGGCATCGATACGCAGCAAACCGCGCGGCGTATTACGTGACTCCATGATTTCTGTTTCCGCTGCAGCCATATCCTGCAGTATCTGTTGTACACGCCTGAAGTAGCGTTCACCTTCTTCTGTCAGACTGAGCTGCCGGGTCGTGCGATTAAGCAGACTCACGCCCAGTTTCATCTCCAGCTTTTTTACTGCCCGACTGACTGCGGAATTGGCCTGTCCAAGCTGCTCTGCGGCCCGGCTAAAGCTACCGCTTTCCACGACCGCGACAAAAATTGCCAGTTCTTCGGAGGTTGCTTTCATTTTTGCACCTGAAGCAAAATTATATTGAGATTTTGAATATTTTTGTTATTAAAACATCCCGGCATACTGCCTGTCATCCGATTACTGATGATATGGAGCTATTTATGCCTCTCGCTTTATTTGCACTAACAATAAGTGCCTTCGCTATTGGCACGACTGAATTTGTGATTGTCGGCCTGGTGCCGACCATTGCTGAACAGCTGGCGATCTCTTTACCTTCTGCCGGGATGCTGGTTTCAATCTATGCGTTGGGTGTGGCGATTGGCGCACCGGTACTGACCGCTCTGACCGGACGCCTGCCACGTAAGCAACTATTGGTTGCGCTGATGGTGCTGTTTACGGCCGGTAACTTGCTGGCATGGCAGGCACCTGGTTATACGACATTAATTGTCGCCCGCCTGCTGACAGGCCTGGCACACGGTGTCTTCTTCTCAATTGGTTCTACGATTGCGACGAGCCTGGTGCCAAAAGAGAAAGCCGCTTCTGCCATCGCCATCATGTTTGGTGGTTTAACGGTTGCACTGGTAACAGGGGTGCCTCTGGGGACGTTTATCGGTCAGCACTTTGGCTGGCGCGAGACTTTCCTTGCTGTATCTCTGTTGGGTGTGATTGCGCTGATTAGTAGCCAACTGCTGATCCCGGCCAACATTCCCGGTCGAGCGGCCGCCAGCATTCGCGACCAGGTGAAAGTGCTGACTCATCCTCGTCTGTTGCTGATTTACGCGGTTACGGCATTGGGTTACGGCGGCGTGTTCACGGCATTTACCTTCCTGGCGCCGATGATGCAGGATCTGGCTGGCTTCTCGCCGGCAGCGGTAAGCTGGATCTTACTGGGCTATGGCGTATCGGTCGCTATCGGCAATATCTGGGGAGGTAAGCTGGCGGATAAATATGGTGCTGTCCCGGCGCTGAAATTTATCTTCGCGGCGCTGTTTGTCCTGCTGATGGTCTTTCAACTGACGGCCTCCACGCAATACGCTGCGTTAGTGACGATTCTGGTGATGGGGATCTTCGCCTTCGGCAACGTACCGGGGTTGCAGGTCTACGTGGTACAGAAAGCGGAACAATTTACCCCCAATGCGGTGGATGTGGCATCAGGTCTGAATATTGCTGCGTTTAATATTGGCATTGCGCTTGGTTCTGTAATTGGCGGACAAACGGTAGAGCATTATGGTTTAGCACAGACTCCGTGGATTGGCGCGCTGATTGTTCTGGTCGCTTTTTTACTGATGGGTATCAGCGGCCGCCTGGATAAGCCGGCGCAGGTAGTATTGGGATAAATCATTGATGTAAGTACCCACTTACAAAACAAACTGCAATTGTTCGTTGAAAGTGAGTGCTAAAGTCCCTATAACAGAAGAACCAGTCCGGCTGCGGGCTGGTTGACGTTATAGAGGTTTGAAAGTCTAAAGTGCGAAAAAACACCTATGCCATGCGCTATGTTGCCGGACAGCCCGTTGAGCGGATTTTACCGCCTGGGTCATTTGCGCATATCGGCCAGGCATTACCTGCAGGCGTGCCGTTAAGCAGTGAAGATCGCATTCGCGTGCTGGTATGGAATATTTTTAAACAGCAGCGAGCAGAATGGCAGTCGGTGCTGAAGAATTTTGGCAAAGACGCGCATCTGGTGTTATTGCAGGAAGCACAAACCACGCCTGAACTGGTGCAGTTTGCGACCGCTAACTATCTTGCCGCCGATCAGGTTCCCGCTTTTGTGCTGCCTCAGCATCCCTCTGGCGTCATGACGCTTTCTGCTGCGCATCCGGTCTACTGCTGTCCATTGCGCGAGCGTGAGCCGATTTTACGCCTGGCGAAATCGGCGCTGGTGACGGTGTACCCGTTGCCTGACACTCGGCTATTAATGGTGGTGAATATCCACGCGGTTAACTTTAGCCTTGGCGTTGATGTCTATAGTAAGCAGTTACTTCCTATCGGGGATCAAATCGCCCATCACAGCGGCCCGGTGATTATGGCTGGTGATTTCAATGCCTGGAGTCGTCGACGGATGAATGCGCTGTACCGCTTTGCGCGTGAAATGTCGCTGCGCCAGGTGCGCTTTACCGACGATCAACGCCGCCGCGCGTTTGGTCGTCCTCTCGATTTTGTGTTCTATCGTGGTCTGAACGTGAGTGAGGCCTCTGTGCTGGTCACTCGCGCCTCCGATCACAATCCACTACTCGTTGAATTCAGTCCCGGCAAGCCTGAGCAATAACGGTGTGTCAGGTCTGCCGTAGGGCAGGCCTGTGATGGTTGCCCTTCATATTTCACAACAACCGAAGGACAACACAATGACAACACGCTCCCACCATGACAACGTCGAAAAGCAGTTTGGCTCTCAGGCTAATGCCTATTTAACCAGCACCGTACATGCTACGGGTCGTGATTTACAACGACTGGCGGAAAGGCTGTCTGCTTTTCCACAGGCACGGGTATTGGATATGGGATGTGGGGCGGGGCACGCCAGCTTTGTAGCTGCGCAACACGTCAAGCAGGTGGTGGCCTATGATTTATCGTCACAGATGCTTGAAGTGGTCTCTAAAGCGGCAAAAGACAGAGGTCTGGAAAATATCGCCACACGGCAGGGTTATGCTGAGAGCCTGCCATTTGAAGATGACGTCTTTGATGTGGTGATTAGCCGCTATTCTGCGCATCACTGGCATGATGTCGGCCGTGCGCTGCGGGAAGTGAACCGCGTTCTGAAGCCCGGCGGCGTGCTGATTGTGATGGATGTGATGTCGCCAGGGCATCCGGTCCGTGATATCTGGTTGCAAACTGTCGAGGCATTACGTGATACCTCGCACGTTCGCAACTATTCCAGCGGAGAGTGGTTGTCGTTAATCAATGATGCCAATCTGATTGTCGATGCTTTATTAACCGATCGCCTGCCGCTGGAGTTCAGTTCGTGGGTGGCGAGGATACGCACACCTGCAGTGTTGAGCGACGCGATTCGTGTTTACCAACAAAGTGCTTCTGTTGAAGTGAAAACCTACTTTGCGTTGCAGGAAGATGGCTCGTTTACCAGCGACACGATCATGGTTGAGGCGCATAAAGCGGGATAAATAAAAAAGGCACTGGGGGGAAACCAGTGCCTTCATTTCTACAATGCTATCAGGAGTCCGGCATGCCGTTGTTTTTCACAAACAACGTTAGCTGATCGCCTGGCTGCAGATTGTCCGTATCGTTGTTCCAGCGCATCACATCCTTGATGTTAACCCCGTGACGCTTGGCAATGCTCGACAGAGAGTCACCTTTACGCACACGATAGGTGATGCTATCGCTGTTGTTAGCCAGTCGCTGTGCACTGGTGCCAGCACCCACCGTCAGGCTTTGGCCCACTTTCAGGGATGATCCACGCAGATTATTCCACTGCTGCAGATCCTTCGTGCTCACGCCAAGACGTGCAGCGACGCCAGAAAGCGTATCGCCAGAGCGAACTTTGTAGCTACGGCTGTTCAGCGGCGTATTATCCGCAACCAGCGTTGACTGTACGGCTGCAATTTCGCCTGAAGCCAGAGACTCACGCAGCTTCTCTGCATGCTTCTTTGGCACCATCACATATTGCGGGCCGCTGGCACCCAACGTGGAGCCTTTCACGCCTGCATTGAAGGTCTTCAGCTTGCTGACGGAAATACCCGCCATATCGGCAACCTGAGCCATTTCAACGGGACTGCTCAAGCGAACACGTGCCAACGCACGGCTTTCGTCTGTGGTTGGCAGACGCACGCCATAGCGTTTGCTGTTTTTGAGTATATCGCTCAATGCCAGCATTTTAGGCACATATAGCTTTGTTTCCTGAGGCAATGGTAACGACCAGAAGTCAGTGGGTTTACCACGGGCTTTGTTCGTTTTAATCGCCTTCATGACACGACCTTCACCGCTATTATAAGCAGCTACGGTCAGCAGCCAGTCGCCATCAAACATCTTGTTCAGACGCTGCATCATGTCCAGTGCGGCGGTGGTGGAAGCCACAACGTCGCGACGTGCATCATAATTGCGGGTCTGTTTTAAACCATAATTGCGCCCCGTGCTCGGAATGATCTGCCAAATACCTGCGGCATTGGCGCCAGACGTTGCGTGAGGATCAAAAGCGCTCTCCACTATGGGTAGTAGTACCAGTTCCATTGGCATGTTACGTTTCTTAACCTGCCCGGCTATCCAGTACATATACGGCTCTGCCCGTAAAGTTACATCGTGGAGATAGCTCTTATTACGTAAATACTTCTGTTTCTGTTCGCGAATCCGGTTGTTTTCCGGAATTCCCATCTTTAGCTCGTCACCAATGAAAGCCCACAAATCTTGATCAGCTGCGATAGATGTTCCATCGTCCATCCATCGCGCCTGACTTGTAAACTTTCCTGCTTCCCCTTGACCAGCTGCAGAAAGGCTCTGTGCGTGTTGTTGGACGTTACCAGTATTCTGGCACCCAACAAGCAGGACAGAGGCGAGTAATATCGCTTTTGCCTTCATGTGTGTGTCAATAGTTGCTTAAAAGACGACCGATCATAACGGCGAAGTTTTCAAAAGGCAACCCGGAATTGTCAGAACGTATCTTTCTTTGACCTTAACCAGGCAAAACGCTCTTCAGGTTGTTGCAATATTGTTTCTTTGTTTATTTCATTAATTAAATCAATATCTTCCGTTCTTAAAAAAAGATTATTTCGTCGTTCATTTTTCAGAATTACGGGTAGTGTTATTTGTTTTTTTGCCCGTAACTCATTAACTTTACGATAATATTCATTAATAAACGAATCGTGCGGCAGAATGCTTAAGGCAAACTTCATGTTTGCTAATGTGTACTCATGGGCGCAGCAGATCAATGTATCATCAGGAAGCGCACTTAATTTATTAAGTGATTGATACATCTGTGAAGCTGTACCTTCAAATAGTCTGCCACAGCCGCCTGAAAAGAGCGTATCGCCACAAAATAGGTAAGGTTGGCTAAAGTAACAGAGATGTCCTAAAGTGTGACCCGGCGTAGCAATTACCTTAAATTCATGCCCTAAAACGAGTGCAATATCGCCATCTTTGACTATATGGGTCGTTCCCTTATCTTGCGTTTCAGCCGGTCCGTAAACCACTAATTGTGGGAAATGTTGCAAAAGTTCTTTCACACCGCCTACGTGATCCTGATGGTGATGAGTCAGGAGAATGGCCTCCGGCACCCAGTGATGTTCTGCAATGGCTTTCAAAACGGGAGCGGCTTCGCCCGGGTCCACAATCAGACAATGTTTGTCATTATTCGACAGGACCCAGATGTAATTGTCCTGAAATGCGGGAATACTGTTAAGATTCATAAATTACCTCTCAATGCGTAGCGGAAGGTTGTGATGAAACCGGCAAGGCTCCCTCAAACTGTCATAGCACCCGTTAGCTGGGATGATTTACCCTGGGGCGAATACTATCGTGAGGCGCTGGAACATCAGCTTAATCCGTGGTTCGCAAAAATGTACGGTTTTCATCTGCTTAAGATTGGTAATTTAAGCGCAGAAATCGATTCCGAAGCGTGCGCGGTTTCTCATCAGGTAAATGTTTCATTGCAAGGCTCTCCTATGCAGGTGGCGGCCGATCCTTTGCATCTTCCCTTTGCCGATAAGTCCGTGGATGTCTGTTTATTGGCCCATACGCTACCGTGGTGTTCCGATCCCCATCGCTTACTGCGTGAGGCCGATCGCGTGCTTATTGATGACGGCTGGTTGATTCTGAGCGGTTTTAACCCAGTAAGCCTGATGGGGTTGCGTAAACTGGTGCCCGTGTTGCGTAAAGCCTCGCCCTACAACAGCCGGATGTTTACGCTCATGCGGCAATTGGACTGGCTTTCATTGCTGAATTTTGAAGTGCTGCACTACAGTCGTTTTCACGTCCTGCCCTGGAATAAGAAGGGCGGAAAAATGTTAAGCGCCCATATCCCTGCGCTGGGATGTTTGCAGCTGGTGGTTGCGCGTAAGCGAACCATTCCGCTTACGCTCAACCCGATGAAACAAAATAAAAGTAAGGCACGCATCCGCCAGGCTGTTGGAGCCACCCGACAATACCGCAAGCCAGACGCTTAAGACTCTGCCTGATACCCAACATCATCCTGGGTGGGACTCATTGCCGCAGCACGAGCAAGCTCATCGCAGCGTTCGTTTTCCGGATGGCCCGCATGCCCTTTCACCCATTCCCATTTGATTTGGTGCGGTCCCAGCGCGGCATCCAGACGTTTCCACAGATCGACGTTCTTCACCGGTTTTTTATCTGCGGTTTTCCAGCCGCGCTTTTTCCAGTTGTGGATCCACTGCGTAATGCCCTGACGCACATACTGGCTGTCGGTGCTGAGTATCACTTCACACTGTTCTTTCAGGGCTTCCAGCGCAACGATTGCCGCCATCAGCTCCATGCGATTATTAGTAGTGAGGTTGTAGCCTTCGCTAAAGGTTTTTTCGCGCCCGCGATAGCGTAAAATAGCCCCATAACCGCCAGGACCTGGGTTTCCCAGGCAAGAACCATCGGTGAAAATTTCTACCTGTTTAAGCATCTCTGGTAGACTTCCTGTTTTAGCAAATCGAAATCAAACGATAAGTCTGACATAAATGACCGCTACGAGCACTGGAATTACACGACAGATAGTCCTTGATACCGAAACCACCGGTATGAACCAGATTGGTGCCCACTACGAAGGCCATAAGATTATTGAGATCGGTGCGGTTGAAGTGGTAAACCGCCGTTTGACCGGAAATAACTTCCACGTCTACCTGAAGCCGGATCGGCTGGTGGACCCGGAAGCATTTGGCGTACACGGAATTGCCGATGAATTCCTGCTGGATAAACCCACGTTCGCCGATGTCGCCGATGAGTTTCTCGACTATATCCGTGGTGCGGAGCTGGTCATCCATAACGCATCGTTTGATATCGGCTTTATGGACTACGAGTTCGCGAAACTCAATCGTGATATCCCGAAGACGAACACCTTCTGTAAAGTGACCGACAGCCTGGCGTTGGCGAGGAAAATGTTTCCTGGCAAGCGTAACAGCCTTGATGCGCTATGTTCGCGTTATGAGATAGACAACAGCAAGCGTACCCTGCACGGCGCATTGCTCGATGCCCAGATTCTGGCCGACGTTTATCTGATGATGACCGGTGGGCAGACCACCATGGCGTTCTCAATGGAAGGTGACAGCCAGCAGCAGAATGATACGGGGATCCAGCGCATTGTGCGTCAGTCCAGTAAATTACGCGTTGTTTTCGCCACTGATGAAGAGCTGGCAGCCCATGAGTCGCGCCTTGACCTGGTACAGAAGAAGGGCGGAAGTTGCCTCTGGCGGGCCTAGTTCTGGTATTTACAGTACAGAAATGGTCATTCGGGTGATTTTTGCAGCAAACGATTAAAAAACGTGAGAAAAAGCGTTGACGAGGCGCGAGGCAATCCGTAATATTCGCTTCGTTCCCAAGCGGAACACAACGCGGAGTGGTAGTTCAGTTGGTTAGAATACCTGCCTGTCACGCAGGGGGTCGCGGGTTCGAGTCCCGTCCATTCCGCCACTATTCAGAAAGCCTGAATCAGAAATGATTCAGGCTTTCGTCGTTTTTACTGCTCAAAAAATAAAAGCCTGCAACCATATGTTATTGCAGGCCTTGCTGTTACTCGCTCAGCGTCTGTGCGATATCTTTTTGCACCTGCTGGCGTTGTTCTGGGGTCAGCACTTTGTTCAGGTCAAAATAGTATTTCACGCGGTAATAACGCGCCTGCTGTTCGATGTTGCTGAACGCCGAAAGCTGTTTTTTGACGGCTGATTCATCCCATTTCCCGGACTTAATGACGTCAATCAACGCGCCGTCTTTAACATCCTTCACCGAAATCTGCCCGACATTGGTTTCAAGCTGCTGGTGTAGTTTTTTAATCTGCGCAACCTGGTCAGTGCTCAGCTTAAGATGTTGTACTATCGGATCCTGGGCAGGAGCCGGAACATTAGATGTGGTTGCTGCAAGCGTGCTAAAAGAAGCGCCAGCCACGGTAACTGCCAGCAAAGTCATGCGTACGAAGTTTTTCATTATTGAAATCCTGATAAGGGAATTATCGACATTGTCTGCCACTCGCCGGTGACGAGTGATTATCCCTTGCAGAATACGTTGCCAGAAGCGTGTCGCCACGCGAATTTGTTTTGCGGTTGGTTACGGAGTGAAACAATCCCGCCGTGGATACATGGTCCGTGGCGGGAGGGTAGGTGATAGTTATAGCGTGAACGGGTCGGCATCCTGCCAGGCAGGAAATTTCTCGCGGTACTCGCGTAGCGCCGAAAGCGACAGCTCAGCATCAATTCGCGTTGCCTGATGCGGCTCGGCGGTGGCGATGACTTCACCCTGTGGGTTGATGACCCGGCTGTCACCGCGATAATGATGGCCGTTACCATCGGTTCCCACACGGTTACATCCTGCTACATACGCCTGATTTTCAATTGCCCGTGCGGTGAGCAGAATCTGCCAGTGCAGCGAGCGCGGCGCTGGCCAGTTGGCAACATACAAGGCGAGGTCGTAGTCGTTACGGTTACGTGACCACACCGGAAAACGCAGGTCATAACAGACCAATGGCAGAATGCGCCAGCCGCGCCATTCAAATATCACCCGCGCGTCACCGGCCTGATAATGCTGATGCTCATCCGCCATACGGAACAGATGGCGTTTGTCATAGAGATGCACGGTACCTTCGGGTTCAACCAGCAAAAAACGATTCACCGGCCCCCGTTCAGACTGTATCGCCGCGCTACCTGCTATCAGGGCATTCGTCTGCCTCGCTTTGCTACGCATCCAGCTTACAATCTCCTCTTGCGGCAACGATTTGTTTGCCGCTTCCATCGCAAATCCGCTGGTAAACATCTCGGGCAACACAATGACATCACGCCCGTTGACGGTTTCCAGTTGGCGGTCAAAATGGCGCAGGTTAGCCGGGCCATCCATCCAGCTCAGCGGTTGTTGCAGCAGCGTAATTTTCAAACCAGGCACGATCGAGGCTCCTCGTTGAACAACATTTTGACACTGTAGCATGAGCTTTAACGAAAATGTGGCAATAAAAAGCCCCGCATTGAGCGGGGCTAAACGTTGTGCGTGTGTCGTTATGCGGCTTCGACTTTACGCACCTTCTCTGGCAGCTTTACCGGCTGAGTCGCCAGCTCCTCGGGTTCAAAGTCATCCACGTTGATGCTGCGCAGACGACTCGCCTCGGCTTTCACCAGAATTGCGGCTTCGTCTTTATCAATCAGCCCTTTAGCCAACGCATTGTGCGCCAGTTCATCCAGGCGGGTAAACGGTAGATTTTTACCTAACTCTTTGCAGATCCGCTGGTGGATAGGGTCGGCTGCAATCACATCCAGCAGAGCCTCTTCCAGCAAACCAACCGGGTTATGCTCGCTCGGCGTCAGGTATTGACCGCGACCAAGGCGAGAACGGGTGGCGCTCGGAACCTGTAAAATCTTCGCAACCTTATGATCCAGCTTGTCAGACGGTGCATGGTAGTGGCGACCGGTAGGGAAGATAACCACATTCAGCAAGCCCGCGACCAGACGGTTCGGGAAGTTTTTCAGTAGATCGTCCATCGCCTGTTCCGCTTTATACAACGCATCCTGAACGCCCCAGTGAACCAACGGCAGGTCTGCTTCATTACGGCCTTCATCGTCATAACGCTTCAGCACCGCAGAGGCCAGATACAGCTGACTTAACACATCGCCCAGACGCGCAGAGATACGTTCGCGGCGCTTCAGGCTACCGCCCAATACGGCCATAGACACATCTGAAAGCAGTGCCAGGTTGGCGCTCAAACGGTTCAGGTGCTGGTAGTAACGTTTGGTCGCATCGCCGGTTGGTGTGCTGCTGGTTAAGCCACGCGTCAGGCCAAGCCAGAAGCTGCGCACCTTGTTACTGCCGACGTGACCGATGTGTTTGAACAGCAGCTTGTCGAACGCATTCACATCGTTACTCTGTGCCGCAGCCATCTCTTCCAGAACATACGGATGGCAGCGAATCGCACCCTGACCGAAGATCATCATGCTACGGGTCAGAATGTTGGCACCTTCAACGGTAATAGCGATTGGCGCACCTTGATAAGCACGGGCAAGGAAGTTGCTTTCGCCAAGCATAATGCCTTTACCGCCAGTGATATCCATTGCATCGATGATTGACTGTTGCCCACGGTGGGTACAGTGGTACTTCACGATGGCCGACAACACTGCTGGTTTTTCACCCAGCATAATACCGTAGGTAATCAGCGACGCCGCAGCGTCCATCACGTAGGCGTTACCCGCAATACGTGCCAGCGGCTCTTCAATACCTTCCATCTTACCGATAGAGATTTTGAACTGGCGACGAATGTGCGCATACGCGCCGGTAGCCATCGCGACCGATTTCACACCGCCCGTCGAGTTAGACGGCAGGGTAATACCGCGTCCCACGGACAGACATTCCACCAGCATACGCCAGCCCTGACCGGCCATTTTGGGGCCACCGATGATGTAATCAATCGGTACGAAGACATCTTTACCCAGCGTTGGACCGTTCTGGAACGGTACGTTCAGCGGGAAGTGACGACGTCCAATTTGTACGCCCGGCGTTGAGGTTGGGATCAGCGCACAGGTAATGCCAAGATCTTCTTCGCCACCCAGCAGTTTTTCCGGGTCGGAGAGTTTAAATGCCAGACCCAGTACAGTAGCGATAGGAGCCAGCGTGATATAGCGTTTGTTCCAGGTCAGGCGCATACCCAGCACCTGCTGCCCCTGCCAGTCGCCCATACAAACCACGCCGGTATCAGGGATCGCGCCCGCGTCGGAACCCGCTTCCGGGCTGGTCAGGGCAAAGCATGGGATCTCCTGACCACGTGCCAGACGTGGCAGGTAATGATTCTTCTGCTCTTCGGTGCCGTAATGCTGCAACAGTTCGCCAGGACCTAATGAGTTAGGTACGCCAACGGTGATCGCCAGGATCCCGGAAACGCCGGAGAGTTTCTGCAGAACGCGAGCCTGAGCATAGGCGGAGAATTCCAGCCCGCCGTACTCTTTCTTAATGATCATCGCGAAGAAGCGGTGTTCTTTCAGATATTCCCACAGCTCCGGCGGGAGATCCGCGAGTTCGTGGGTTATCTGGAAGTCGTTCGCCATGCGGCAGGCTTCTTCCACCGGGCCATCAATAAAGGCTTGTTCTTCAGCAGTCAGATGCGGCTGAGGATAGTTATGCAGTTTTTTCCAGTCTGGCTTGCCCTGGAACAGGTCGCCTTCCCACCAGGTTGTACCGGCATCAATCGCTTCTTTCTCGGTGCGCGACATCGGCGGCATGACCTTACGGAAACCGCGGAATACCGGCGCAGAGATCATGGATTTGCGCATCGGCGTAAAGTTAAACGGTACGAGGATAATGGCCAGAGGAACCAGCAGCCAGACTGACCATAGGCCAGCCACGCCAAGCGCGGCCGTCCAGGCGAGCAAAATTAAGCTGCTGAGGAATAAGCTCACGCGGTGATAAAACAGAACGCTGAGCAGAACAACCGTAGCGATAATACTCAAAATCATCATAACGAAAAGCTCCCTTGCTTGTAGGAGGTCTGACCACTTGTGATGATATGGTTGTAGTGGATGTGAATTCTTTTAGCAATATGTTTACAAAATAATTACAACAAAGTTCACATTGTTGCCGTTTTAACCGGCACAAAAAATCAAAAGCGACAGCCATTCCTGTGGCTTGTACTTCTCGCTGGTAGCGCTATCCGGTACACTGCATCTTGTCATTTACATTCATGCTGAAGGATATCCTCATGTACCAGGATCTTATTCGTAACGAACTGAGCGAAGCGGCGGAAACGCTGGCTAATTTTCTTAAAGATGACGCCAATATTCACGCCATTCAGCGCGCGGCGGTCCTGTTGGCAGACAGCTTTAAAGCCGGCGGTAAGGTACTTTCTTGCGGTAACGGCGGTTCTCATTGCGACGCGATGCACTTCGCCGAAGAGCTGACCGGACGCTATCGCGAAAACCGCCCTGGCTACCCGGCGATCGCTATCTCTGACGTCAGCCATATCTCCTGCGTCAGCAACGATTTCGGTTACGATTATGTGTTCTCCCGTTATGTGGAAGCCGTGGGCCGCGAGGGCGATGTCCTGTTAGGCATCTCCACTTCGGGTAACTCCGGTAACGTGATTAAAGCGATTGCTGCGGCGCGTGAGAAGGGAATGAAAGTCATCACCCTGACCGGCAAAGATGGCGGTAAAATGGCAGGCAGCGCGGATATCGAAATTCGCGTGCCGCACTTTGGCTACGCTGACCGTATTCAGGAAATTCATATCAAAGTTATCCATATCCTGATCCAGTTGATCGAAAAAGAGATGGTTAAACCATAAGAAGACGATTGCCGGATGGTGGCTGAAGCCTTATCCGGCCTACATGAGCGCCACGTAGGCCTGATAAGCGCAGCGCCATCAGGCAGTTCACGGTTTTAAGGTAGGTGATGTATGTGCGAACTGCTCGGGATGAGCGCCAATGTGCCAACCGATATCTGCTTTAGCTTCACCGGGCTGGTTCAGCGCGGCGGAGGCACTGGTCCACACAAAGACGGCTGGGGTATTACGTTTTATGAAGGTAAGGGCTGCCGTACGTTTAAAGATCCGCAACCCAGCTTTAATTCGCCTATCGCTAAACTGGTACAAGACTATCCCATTAAATCCTGTTCTGTGATTGCCCATATTCGTCAGGCGAATCGCGGTGAAGTGGCACTGGAAAATACCCATCCATTTACGCGTGAGCTGTGGGGACGTAACTGGACGTACGCCCATAACGGCCAGCTCAGCGGCTATAAATCGCTGGAAACCGGTAATTTTCGTCCGGTCGGGGAAACCGACAGTGAAAAAGCGTTTTGCTGGCTGCTGCATAAGCTGACCGAGCGTTATCCACGCACGCCTGGCAATATGACGGCAGTGTTTAAATATATCGCGATGCTGGCAGGAGAACTGCGGGAGAAGGGCGTCTTCAACATGCTGCTGTCTGACGGGCGTTATGTGATGGCCTTCTGTTCGACCAACCTGTTTTGGATCACGCGGCGTGCGCCATTTGGCGTAGCGACGTTGCTGGATCAGGATGTGGAAATCGATTTTAGCTCAGAGACCACACCCAATGATGTGGTCACCGTGATTGCCACGCAGCCGTTAACCGGCAATGAAACCTGGCAAAAGATTATGCCAGGCGAGTGGGCATTATTTTGTCTCGGGGAGCGCGTAGTTTGATGCCAGCTGCGGCTGAACCACTTCGTGACTCAACGGTTTGCTGATAACGTAACGGCCATCGACGACGGAAACAGTCGGTGGCTTACGCGTTTGTTCGAAGTAATCGTATCCCGGTTTTAGCTGTGACCAGAACTCTTTGTAATACGAGAATTTATGACGCTGCATGTTGGCGTCGGTCATACGGAACGGATAAATGCTGACCTGCACACTGGACTGCCCGAACACCAGCGCGCCGGTGACAAACTGGAAAATCTCATCAATGCCGTTATCGGTCATCGCGTAGCAGCCGACGGAAACGCAGGCACCGTGAATCATCAGGTATTTACCTTCATAACCGTGTGCGCGGTCGTAGGCGTTAGGGAAACCAATGTTAATCGCTTTGTAAAAGCGGCTATCTGGTTTCAGCTGTCCGCGTTGTACGCTGTAAAATCCTTCCGGACTTTTGAAATCACCCTGACGCTGTTTCGGGCCTAAGCCGCCGGAATAATTGCAGATCTTATAGCTGTCGAGCAATTGATACTGTTCGCCCATCTTAACGTACAGATCCAACGTTCGCTCTTCTTTGAAGATCTGGATATAGACAGGGGAGCCCATTAATTGCTGCTTATATTCTTTGCTGACAGGCGTGGTCGGGCTGCTGCTGCTCAGCAAACCGGCAAATGAAACGCACGGCAATAAAAGCATCGCAAGAAAAAATGCGATTTTACGCATACTGCTTATTCCTTGATAAAACGATTACACACGCCAGGACGGCAAAAAGAGTCCCCAAATCGGATAAATCTGGATCTGGAGCGCTCACATTATCACCCAGAAAGTTTTTCGCAAGTCTCTCGTGCTGCGTTTACACTTTAGATTTTCTTTATACGGAAAATTGTGCTTAAAGTCTGTCAGACACCGGCGTATTTTGCGGGTTAGCGAACCTCATTGAGTCTTTTTAGTATAGAATTCCTAATGTATTGAATTTAAAAAATTAATAATTTAATAATCGAATATTAAAACGGAATACCCGGCAATAGCGGTAGACTGCGGCGAACGTGTTTGATTAGGTATTTTTGTTTTCATGTCTTTTGTCTCTGCACCCCGATGCTTTCTGCCGGGTCTGCTGTCTTTGTGTGTTGTATTGTCATCACCGTCTGTCGCCAAAGTTCAGCCCCTCTTATCTGACGCCCATGTAAGCTATGCGGCGCAAATGCGCATGCGTAATCGTGCCCGGCTGCTGAAGCAGTATCACGCGCAGGTAAAAAAGCAGGCAAGCTATGTGGTGGTAGGTAATGCGCAAAGTAAAAGCGCGCTGCGCCAGCAGAACAGGACGCTGATAAAACAGCACCCCGAATGGTTCCCAGGGCCGCTGAAAGCGAGCGATCATCGCTGGCAGGAGCTGGCTGAGAATGACCATTTTCTCAGCAGCGACCATCTACACAACATGACCGAAGTGGCAATCCACCGTCTTGAGCAGCAGTTAGGTAAACCTTATTTGTGGGGCGGGATCCGTCCGGATCAAGGCTTTGACTGCAGCGGGCTGATTTTTTATGCCTACAACAAAATTCTGGTGGCAAAATTGCCGCGTACGGCGAATGAAATGTATCACTACCGGCGGGCGACGATTGTCGCCAATCGTGACCTTCGTCGTGGTGATTTATTGTTCTTTCATATTCACAGCCGGGATATTGCCGATCATATGGGCGTCTACCTGGGACAGGGTCAATTTATTGAATCACCGCGTACGGGAGAAACGATTCGGGTGAGTAATTTATCCGATGACTTCTGGCAGGATCATTATCTCGGCGCCCGTCGTATTCTGACGGAAAATACCATTCTGTAATCAACAAGGCGGTGCGCATGGCACCGCCTTGCCACGGGTTAACTCAGCGCCCCCATGATTTTTAATTCCAGCTCATCCGGAACTTCGTTATAAGACAGTACCTGCAAACCCGGTGCAAACAGGCGGGCATAACGCGCGAGCAGAGGACGAAGCTGCGGTGCAACCAACAGCACCGGCTCTTTACCCGCCGCTTTCATCTGTTCTTTAATCTGCGGCATAGTGGTCTGGAACTGATTGAGCATATTCGGATCGACCGGTACGCTATCGAGCACCACTTTGCCGCTTTGTTGAGCCTGATTCACCACATTAGCCAGCAGATTCTCCAGCTCATTATTCAGCGTGTATACCGCCAGCTCATCTTTGCGCACAAACGGGTGGGTTATGCTGCGACGAAGCGCCAGACGCACATCGGCCGTTAACAGAATATGATCTTTGGTGACGGCGCTACTGGCGACCAGGACAGTGGCAATGGTGACAATATCGCGCAACGGCACGCCTTCAACCAGCAGTGCCCGGTAAACCTTCAATAGCTGGCTGTAATTCAGCGCCGCGCTCAGATCTTCCGCCAGGCGAGGCGCCATTGAAGAGAGACGGTTATGTAGCTGCGTAATATCATCGTAGTTAAACAGGTCGGGAATATAGCTGCGAATGACCTTATTCACATGCGTCGCGATAACGCTGGCGCTATCAATAACCTGATATCCCATATTTAACGCTTTGGCTTTTTGCGCCGGGACAATCCACGTGACCGGCATACCGTAGGCCGGATCGTGACCTAAAACACCATCGATCTCGCCGTAAGTTTCACTGGAGGGCAGCGCCATCAGCTTATCTGAGGGAATATCGGCCTCATCAGCCTTGATCCCATTGATAAAAATGGCGTACTGGGTCGGCTTCAGACGGAAGTTTTCACGGATGCGAATTTCCGGCAGCAGTACGCCGTTGGTGTCTGAGATAACCTGCCGCACGCCGCGAATACGTTGGGTAAGCGGATTTCCTTTGGATTTGTCCACCAATGCCACCAGCTTGTAGCCGAGGCTCAGGCTGATCGGCTCAATTAAGGGGATGGTTTCCCAACTGACCTGTTGCTCGGCGGTTTCAACGATAGTTTTGGTCAGCGTCTCAAGATTTTTTTCTTCGGTCTCCGCCACCTTCGGGCGCTTGCTCATACGCCAGGCGGTAAACCCCAGCAGGGCGCTGAATACCAGGAACGGGAAATGCGGCATTCCCGGCACCACCGCCAGGACAAACATGATGCTGGTGGCGGTATAAAGTACGGAGGGGCTTGCCAGCAATTGGCTACGAACGTCGGTGGCGATATCGCCGCTGTCGCTCACGCGAGTAACGATAATCGCAGCTGCCGTCGACAGTAGCAGAGACGGGATCTGAGCGACCAGACCGTCACCGATGGTCATCAGGACGTATTGCTGGAAGGCGGCTTCAGCGCTTAAATCGTATTTAAAGATCCCGATGCAGACCCCGCCGATCAGGTTGATGGCCAGAATCATCATCCCGGCGATGGCATCACCGCGCACGAACTTCGACGCGCCATCCATTGCGCCATAGAAATCCGCTTCGCCCGCCACATCTTTACGCCGGGCCTGCGCCTGGGCCTGATTGATCAGCCCCGCGTTCAGATCGGCGTCGATCGCCATCTGCTTGCCGGGCATGGCGTCCAGCGTAAAGCGGGCCGAAACTTCGGAGATACGCTCGGCACCCTTTGTAACCACGATAAAGTTGATTGTGAACAGCGTCAGTAAGGCCGATCGTGAAAACATCGTCGCGGCGCTGCATGGACAGTCTATTTTTAACGGTGGCGGCATGGCGCCGTTAAACAAGCTCGGCAAACAGCCGATAGCGCCGGGCGCGCAGAAGAAAAACGTCACACGCAACAAGCTGGATAAAATGGTTACCCCGCAAGAGACGGCGAAGATCACAGAAGATAACGCCAAAAAAGCGCTGGATGTGAATGAAAAAGCGGTGCTGCTGAAGCAAAAATCAGCGCGTGAATTGGGTGAGCTGGCGACCGACATTAACGTCATCGCCCGCAATGCGCATATGGAAACCAACCTCGAGATGGAGATTGTTCCTCAGGGACTGCGCGTGCTGATTAAAGATGACCAGAACCGGAATATGTTTGAACGCGGCAGCGCCAAAATTATGCCGTTCTTTAAATCGCTGCTGGTTGCGCTGGCCCCCGTGTTTGACTCGCTGGATAACAAGATAATCATCACCGGGCATACGGATGCGATGAGCTATAAGAGCAACATTTACAACAACTGGAACCTCTCCGGCGACCGTGCTTTATCAGCACGACGCGTGCTGGAAGATGCCGGCATGCCGCAGGATAAAGTCATGCAGGTTAGCGCCATGGCGGACCAAATGCTGCTGGATGCGAAAAACCCGGAAAGCGCAGGCAACCGGCGTATTGAGATCATGGTGTTAACGCAAAGTGCTTCCGATACGCTGTATCAATATTTTGGTCAGCACGGCGAGAAGGTGGTTCAGCCGCTGGTTGATAAGCTGGACAAGCAAAAACAGGTGACTTCTTTACGTCAACCCTCTGCTCCCGTCACGCATTAATTCTGTTCTCCGCCCCCCACGCAACGTGGGGGCAAATTATCCCTCAGGAAGGCGATATGATAGATGTAACCCATATTATTCCATTGGATATTCATACTGATAACGTCACTGATGTGGCTTGTCAGGGGGCGCATTTCGACCCGGTTTCAGGTATCTGGTACACCAAACCTCATGAGTTAAATGAGGCGCTGCGCGAGCATGTTTACGCGACAGAAAATTTTAATATTGTGGCCCCTTATTACCTGGTTATTACGTCGAAAATGCAATGCTGGAATTGCCATCAGACTACGCATATTCATGGTGTGATGTTTACCCGGTTTATTAAACAAAATCAGGATGATAAAAGATGGAAGTCCGTGCAGCGCAATACGTTTTTGTTCCACATCAACGCGCTGCCGGAAGAGATAAAAAAGAACATCAAAGCCAGCAATTATTATGTGGATAAAAGTAAAACGACCGGGCTACGTTACTGGATGAATCACTGTGAAATATGTGGTGAACGTCTGGGTGACTACGAGCTGTTCTGTGTCGAAGATGATGCATTTCGTCTGATGACGATTGAAAAACTTTTGCGGGCAAATGTGCGCAAAGTGAATAAGTTGTTTGTCAGTACGGCAGGAAATCCCGCCGATCATGCGCCAAAAGACATTGTGCGTTATCTGTGTGATGCGCGCTTTGTGATGAATGGACCCGCACTAACGTAGCAGAGGTACAGGCTTCTCATATCGCAAAAACACTGTATACTTAAACAGTGTTGTGAGAGGTGAGTCATGCGCAAAATCATACATGTCGATATGGACTGTTTTTTCGCGGCGGTGGAGATGCGTGATAATCCCGCCCTGCGTGATATTCCCATTGCCATTGGCGGCAGTCGTGAACGCCGGGGGGTTATCAGCACGGCTAATTATCCGGCGCGTAAATTTGGCGTGCGCAGCGCAATGCCAACCGGAATGGCGTTAAAGCTGTGCCCGCATCTCACCCTGTTACCCGGTCGTTACGAGGCATACAAAGAAGCCTCATGCCAGATTCAGGCGATCTTCTCCCGTTATACCTCGCTGATTGAACCGCTTTCGCTGGATGAAGCCTATCTGGATGTCACCGACAGCGTTCACTGCCACGGCTCCGCGACGCTGATCGCCCAGGAGATCCGCCAGACGATCTTCAACGAACTACAGCTAACCGCCTCTGCCGGGATTGCGCCGGTTAAGTTCCTGGCAAAAATCGCCTCCGATCTCAATAAACCCAACGGGCAATATGTGATAACCCCTGCTGATGTCCCTGAATTTCTCAAAACGTTGCCGTTGGGGAAAATTCCCGGCGTCGGCAAAGTCTCTGCCGCTAAGCTGGAATCGATGGGATTGCGTACCTGTGAAGATGTTCAAAAATACGATCTGGCTACACTGCTCAAACGTTTTGGTAAGTTTGGCCGCGTGTTGTGGGAGCGCAGTCAGGGGATTGACGATCGGGATGTCAATAACGACAGGCTGCGCAAATCCGTCGGCGTCGAGCGGACGCTGGCGGAAGATATTCATCAGTGGTCAGAGTGTGAAGCGATTATTGAGCGGCTCTATCCCGAACTGGAACGGCGTCTGGCAAAGGTAAAGCCGGATCTGCTGATCGCCCGCCAGGGGATAAAACTCAAGTTTAATGATTTTCAGCAGACCACGCAGGAGCACGTCTGGCCGCGCTTAAATAAAGACGACTTAATTGCGACGGCACACAAAACCTGGGAAGCACGTCGGGGAGGGCGAGGCGTGAGGCTGGTGGGGTTACACGTCACGCTGCTCGATCCACAAATAGAAAGGCAGCTGTTATTGGGGCTTTAACGTTGATGTATTGCCGGATGGTGGCGTTAAACGCTTTGTCCGGCCTACAAATCTGCTTGTAGGCCGGATAAGCACAGCGCCATCCGGCAGTTAGCGCAGACTTACTTCGCCGGAATAGACTTCAGCAGTTCAGTCAGAAGCCGCCAGTAGTGACCGACGCTTTCGATATGAACCTGCTCATCCGGGGAGTGCGGACCAGTGATGGTTGGCCCGATGGAAACCATGTCCATTTCCGGATACGGTTTTTTGAACAGGCCACATTCCAGACCAGCATGAATGATCTGAATGTTCGGCGTTTTATTGAACAGACGCTGATAGGTTTCACGCACCAGGTGCATAACCGGAGAGTTTGCATCCGGCTGCCAGCCTGGATACGCGCCTTTGGCTTCGGTTTTGGCGCCAGCCAGTTTACCCAGTGAATCCAGCATGCTCACCACGTAGTCTTTACCGCTGTCGATCAGCGAACGAACCAGACAGTGGATCTGAACATTATCGTCAGTCATGGTTACCACACCGACGTTCAGCGAGGTTTCTACCACGCCTTTGGCGACGTCGGAGTTGCGGATCACACCGTTAGGGGTGGCGTTCAGCAGACGCACAAAGCTGTCGCGAGACTGCGCGGTTAGCGCGGCTTTGTCGTTAGTTACGGCATCCAGCAGCAGAGCCAGGTTTTTCTCTTTGGCTTCCAGCTCGTTTTTCAGGATCTCCTGGTAGGTGCTGACCAGCGCTTTTAACGCATCAACTTTATCTGCAGCCACGGCGAGGGTGGCAAAGGCTTCACGCGGAATTGCATTGCGCAGCGTACCGCCGTTGAAATCAACCAGACGCAGATCCAGCTCTTCAGCGTGACCTGCCAGGAAGCGTACCAGCAGCTTGTTGGCGTTACCGAGACCCACGTGAATTTCGCCGCCGGAGTGACCACCTTTCAGACCTTTTAACGTCAGCTTAAAGCTCTGGAAGCCAGCCGGGATTGCTTCACGGGACAGCGGCAGGTTAGCGGTAAAGTCGATCCCGCCTGCGCAACCCATATAGATCTCACCTTCTTCTTCTGAGTCGGTGTTGATCAGAATATCCGCCTGCAGCCAGTTCGCCTGCAGACCAAATGCGCCATCCATACCTGCTTCTTCGGTCATGGTCAGCAGAACTTCCAGCGGACCGTGTACCACATTGTCATCAGCCAGAACGGCCAGCGCGGATGCCATACCGATACCGTTATCCGCACCCAGCGTGGTGCCACGGGCTTTTACCCATTCGCCATCAATATAAGGCTGGATAGGATCTTTGGTGAAGTCGTGCACGGTGTCGTTGTTTTTCTGCGGAACCATATCCAGGTGCGCTTGCAGAACGACCGGCTTGCGGTTTTCCATGCCTGCGGTAGCGGGTTTGCGAATCAGGATATTACCGACTTGATCGCGCTCGACGTGGAAACCTTTTTCCTGGGCCCAGCTCAGAATGTGTTCAGCGAGCTGCTCTTCATGGTAGGACGGATGAGGAATAGAACAGATTTTAGCAAAAATATCCCACAGCGGTTGCGGGGATAATTGAGACAGTTCAGACACGTTGAGTCTCCTTGGCGATGTCCTGCAAAACTTGCTTGCAGGCCACAGGGTTAGCAGAATTAAAAACACCACAAGTCAGGCTTGCGCGATGCGATTGAGAATACCACTTTCTCCGCCGACGGCTAGCATAAAGCATGCAAAAAGAGGCGCGGATTCCGCGAAACACTGGTTTTTAGTGCGTCAGATCTCTATAATCTCGCGCAACCTGGTTCACCCTCAATTTATTAATTAGCCGTAGATAAACAGGCTGGGACACTTCACATGAGCGAAAAATACGTCGTCACCTGGGACATGTTGCAAGTCCATGCACGTAAACTGGCAAGCCGCCTGATGCCCTCTGAACAATGGAAAGGCATTATTGCCGTTAGCCGTGGTGGTCTGGTGCCGGGCGCATTGCTGGCGCGTGAATTGGGTATTCGCCATGTCGATACCGTATGCATCTCCAGCTACGATCACGACAACCAGCGCGAACTGAAAGTGCTGAAGCGTGCCGAAGGCGACGGTGAAGGTTTTATCGTCATCGATGACCTGGTTGATACCGGTGGTACCGCCGTTGCGATCCGCGAAATGTATCCTAAAGCGCATTTCGTCACGATCTTCGCTAAACCGGCTGGTCGCCCGCTGGTGAATGATTATATTGTTGATATTCCGCAGGATACCTGGATTGAGCAGCCGTGGGATATGGGCGTGGTATTCGTTCCGCCGATCTCTGGTCGCTAATCTAAAAAGTTTTCAACGCCCGCACTGTCGGGCGTTGTTCTTTTTGTGCGGTGTCAGGTTACACTATGCCTTAGTGAGTACTCATGGAGGCCGTAATCATGTCGCAGGCTAACCTCAGCGAAGTTCTGTTTAAACCCCGCTTCAAACATCCTGAAACGTCAACGCTGGTTCGTCGTTTTAACCACGGCGCGCATCCGTCTGTGCAGTCCGCTCTGGATGGCAAAACAATCCCGCACTGGTATCGCATGGTGAATCGCCTGATGTGGATCTGGCGTGGGGTCGATCCGCGCGAAATCCTCGAAGTGCAGGCCCGCATCGTGATGAGCGAAGCCGAGCGTACGGATAAAGAACTCTACGACACGGTCATCGGCTATCGCGGCGGGAACTGGATCTACGAGTGGGCGAAGCAGGCGATGGACTGGCAACAGAAAGCATCTATGGAAGAGGATCCACAGGTGAGCGGACGCCACTGGCTGCATGCTTCCACGTTGTACAACATTGCTGCTTACCCCCACTTAAAAGGTGATGAGCTGGCAGAGCAGGCTCAGGCTCTGGCTAATCGCGCTTATGAAGAGGCTGCACAGCGTCTGCCGGGTACGCTGCGTGAGATGGAATTTGCCATTACCGGCGGCGCGCCAATCACTGGCTTCCTGCACATGCCAAAAGGCGACGGCCCGTTCCCGACGGTGCTGATGTGCGGTGGTCTGGATTCTATGCAAACCGACTACTACACCCTGTATGAGCGCTATTTCGCTCCGCGTGGTATCGCCATGCTGACGCTGGATATGCCGTCGGTTGGGTTCTCGTCAAAATGGAAACTGACCCAGGATTCCAGCCTGCTGCACCAGCACGTATTAAAAGCGCTGCCTAACGTTCCCTGGGTAGATCACACCCGCGTGGCAGCCTTCGGTTTTCGTTTTGGCGCTAACGTCGCAGTACGCCTGGCGTATCTGGAATCATCGCGTCTGAAGGCGGTGGCCTGTCTGGGACCGGTGGTTCATGCGCTGCTTAGCGACCCGCAGCGCCAGGCAAGCGTTCCGGAAATGTATCTTGACGTTCTGGCCAGTCGTCTGGGGATGCACGACGCCTCCGATGAAGCGCTGCGCGTTGAGCTTAATCGCTATTCATTAAAAGTGCAGGGGCTGCTGGGCAGACGTTGTCCGACGCCAATGTTGTCGGGATACTGGAAAAACGATCCGTTTAGCCCGGAAGAGGAGTCTCGATTAATCACCTCTTCATCTTCTGACGGTAAGCTGCTGGAGATTCCATTCAACCCGGTGTATCGCAATTTTGACAAAGGTCTTCAGGAAATAACCGGTTGGATCAATCAGAGATTGTGTTAAAAGTTTGCTAAATTTTAGCGATTTGGTAAAACAGGTGCTTCACCTAAGGAGATCGTAATGACGTTACCGAGTGGGCATCCGAAAAGCAGATTGATCAAAAAATTCACCGCGCTTGGCCCTTACATCCGCGAAGGGCAGTGCGAAGATAATCGATTCTTTTTCGATTGTCTGGCTGTTTGCGTCAACGTGAAACCGGCACCAGAGAAACGTGAATTTTGGGGCTGGTGGATGGAACTGGAGGCGCAGGAAAAACGCTTTACGTACAGCTACCAGTTTGGTTTGTTCGATAAAGACGGCAACTGGACTGCCGTGCCGATTAAAGAGACTGAAGTGGTAGAGCGACTGGAATACACCTTACGTGAGTTTCATGAAAAGTTGCGTGGGTTGTTAACGACGCTGAATCTGGCGCTGGAGCCTGCCGATGATTTTAAGGATGAACCGGTTAAATTAACGGCATAACGAACAGCAAAATGCCGGATGGCGGCGCAACCCCATCCGGCATTTTTTATGTTACATCAGAACTGATAAACCATACCGACGGCCACGATATCATCATCGTTGATGCCCAGTTTATTATCGCTATCCAGTTGGTTGATTTTATAATCAACAAACGCAGACATATTTTTGTTGAAATAGTACGTTGCGCCCACGTCGATATAATTCACCAGATCCTCATTACCAACGCCTTCAATATCTTTACCTTTCGACAGCACATAACCCAGTGACGGACGCAGACCAAAGTCAAATTGGTACTGAACAACCGCTTCGAAGTTCTGCGTTTTATTGGCAAAGCCGCCGGAAACAGGCGTCATATTGCGTGTTTCGGAGTACATGGTCGCAATATAGATATCGTTAGCATCATATTTTAAGCCGGTTGCCCAGGCTTCTGCTTTATCGCCAGTACCCCGGTTTTGCAGGTTCTGCTGATTGGTACGGTCGGAGTTGGTATACGCACCACTGATGGCGAAATCGCTACCGCCAAAGTCATACGTCACGGAGGTACCAAAACCGTCTCCGTTCTGTTTTTTCACATCGCGGTCCTGGTTTTTACCCTGATATTGCAGGGTAAGATCCAGACCATCGACGACGCCGAAGAAGTCGGTATTACGGTAGGTCGCCAGGCCGCTGGCGCGTTTGGTCATAAAGTTATCGGTTTGCGCTGAGGAGTCGCCGCCGAATTCCGGGAACATATCGGTCCACGCTTCCACATCGTACAGCGCACCCAGGTTACGACCATAATCAAATGAGCCAAGATTTTTTAATTTCAGACCAGCAAAAGCCAGACGCGTTTTTTGCTGGTTGGAGTCACTTTCGGCTTTATTACCGGCAAACTCCGCTTCCCAACGGCCATATCCCGTCAGTTCATCGTTAATTTGCGTTTCGCCTTTAAAACCTAAACGGATATAGCTCTGGTCGCCGTCTTTGCTGTCATAATCCGTCATGTAATGCATAGCTTTTACTTTGCCATACAGATCCAGTTTATTGCCGTTCTTGTTATACACTTCCGCTGCCTGTACGGATGCCGACGCAACAATTCCCATCACCGCTAATGCCAGAGTGCTCTTTTTCATTTTCATTCCCGATTAAAAAGTACGCGCTAATATTTACTGGGTGTGATCCCCGTTAAAAGACAGGAAGGTTTTTAACGTCTGGCAATGAACGTTTTATGACAAAGTAAGAGTAATTTTAAAAAAAGATGTTTTTTTGTTTCTGTAATAAAGGCGTCAAAATCTGCCGCTACGCTTGCTGATCCTGCGCAATAAAATTTCATGCTTTGTGCGCTGGTTGTTGGCAACCGGGGCCAGTCCTGCTAAAACGTTCGTTTGATATCATTTTCCCCAATTTTGAATGGCAGAGAATCATGAGTGACAGCCAGACGCTGGTGGTAAAACTTGGCACCAGTGTGTTAACGGGCGGATCGCGCCGCCTGAACCGCGCCCACATCGTAGAACTGGTTCGCCAGTGCGCGCAGCTCCATGCCGCAGGGCATCGTATTGTTATCGTTACTTCGGGCGCGATTGCTGCCGGACGTGAGCATCTTGGTTACCCTGAGCTCCCGGCAACGATAGCCTCGAAACAGCTGTTGGCGGCGGTAGGGCAGAGCCGATTGATTCAACTGTGGGAACAGCTGTTCTCGATATACGGTATTCATATTGGGCAGATGCTGCTCACGCGTGCGGATATGGAAGACAGAGAGCGCTTCCTCAACGCCCGCGATACGCTGCGCGCGCTGCTCGATAACAACATCGTTCCGGTTATTAATGAGAACGATGCGGTGGCGACCGCCGAAATTAAAGTGGGTGATAACGACAACCTGTCGGCGCTGGCAGCGATTCTGGCCGGGGCCGATAAGCTGCTGCTGCTGACCGATCAGCAGGGGCTGTTCACCGCCGATCCGCGCACCAATCCGCAGGCGGAGCTGATCAAAGATGTGCACGGTATTGATGATGCGCTGCGCGCCATTGCCGGAGACAGTGTCTCTGGCCTGGGTACTGGCGGCATGGGGACTAAACTGCAGGCCGCCGATGTCGCGTGCCGTGCCGGGATCGACACCATTATTGCCGCAGGTAGCAAGCCGGGCGTGATTGGCGACGTGATGGAAGGCGTTTCCGTTGGGACGCGTTTTCATGCTCAGGCTTCTCCGCTGGAGAACCGTAAACGCTGGATCTTTGGTGCGCCGCCGGCCGGCGAAATTACCGTCGATGAGGGCGCAACAGGCGCTATTCTGGAGCGCGGCAGCTCATTGCTGCCAAAAGGTATTAAAAGCGTGACAGGCAACTTCTCTCGTGGTGAAGTGATCCGCATCTGCAATCTGGAAGGGCGCGATATTGCCCACGGTGTCACTCGCTATAACAGCGACGCGCTGCGCCGTATTGCCGGACACCACTCACAGCAGATTGATACCATCCTGGGCTATGAATATGGCCCGGTTGCTGTCCATCGCGATGACATGATTACCCGTTAAGGAACAGGCATATGCTGGAAAAAATGGGCATTGCTGCCAAAGCCGCGTCATACAAGTTGGCGCTGCTCTCCAGTCGCGAAAAAAATCGCGTACTGGAAACAATCGCTGATGAGCTGGAAGCACAAACCGAAAGCATTCTCAGCGCAAACGTACAAGATGTTGAGCAGGCGCGAGTCAATGGCCTGAGCGATGCGATGCTCGACCGCCTGGCCCTGACGCCGGCGCGTCTGAAAGCGATTGCTGACGATGTGCGCCAGGTGTGTCATCTCGCCGACCCGGTCGGGCAGGTGATTGACGGCGGGCTGCTGGACAGCGGTCTGCGTCTGGAGCGTCGTCGCGTCCCGCTGGGCGTGATTGGCGTGATTTATGAAGCGCGTCCAAACGTTACTGTCGACGTGGCTTCCCTGTGCCTGAAAACCGGCAATGCGGCGATCCTGCGCGGGGGAAAAGAGACGTGCCGGACGAATGCCGCGACCGTAGCGGTGATCCAAAAGGCGCTGGAAGCCTGCGGTTTACCCGCCGCCGCCGTGCAATCGATAGACAACCCGGATCGCGCGCTGGTCGCTGAAATGCTGCGTATGGATAAGTACATCGACATGCTGATCCCTCGCGGTGGCGCGGGTCTGCACAAGCTGTGTCGTGAGCAGTCGACTATTCCGGTTATCACCGGCGGCATTGGCGTATGTCATATTTATGTTGATGATACCGCGGAGATCGACCCGGCGCTGAAAATTATCGTCAACGCCAAAACCCAGCGTCCGAGCACATGCAATACTGTCGAGACGCTGTTGGTGAATCAGAGTATCGCTGAGCGCTTCCTGCCTGCTCTAAGTCAGCAAATGGCAGAACGCGGCGTGACGCTTCATGCAGATGATGCTGCGCTGGCCGCATTGCAGGCCGGACCGGCAAACGTCATGGCGGTAAAAGCGGAACAGTATGACGATGAGTTTTTATCGCTGGATCTGAACGTGAAGATTGTCGCCGATCTGGATGACGCCATTGCCCATATTCGTGAGCATGGTACTCAGCATTCCGATGCGATTCTGACGCGTACGCTGCGCAACGCCGACCGTTTTGTGAATGAAGTCGATTCTTCCGCTGTGTACGTAAACGCCTCTACCCGTTTTACCGATGGCGGTCAGTTTGGACTCGGTGCGGAAGTCGCCGTGAGCACGCAAAAATTACACGCTCGTGGCCCAATGGGGCTGGAAGCACTGACCACTTACAAGTGGATTGGCTTTGGTGACGACACGATTCGTGCGTAATTGAAACCGGGTGATGCAAAAATAGGCGTTTGATTCACAAGGCCATTGACGCATCGCCCGGTTAGTTTTAACCTTCTACCCCGTGTTCGCATTCGTGGACATGTCCTTATCAGGGCCGATATAGCTCAGTTGGTAGAGCAGCGCATTCGTAATGCGAAGGTCGTAGGTTCGACTCCTATTATCGGCACCATTTTTCTATGTCTCCGGACTGATTTTTCCCATTTCCTGTACCAGGCTCAGATCGTTTGATGTCATCAGCACGATGAGCAGCATCATCATCCCATTGTACTCAAATATATCTTCTGTATTACCGCTATCCTCCTTCCAGAAAAAGGAGCAGCGACAGCCGCTCCCTTCTGGCATCAGGATTTTGGGAACACCCAAACATGTTTTTCGGGTAACGCCAGGTGGCAGTGCTGAGGATCGCGAACTTCGTTGCCATAGGCGCGGATGACAAAATCATCAGCCACGGTGCGGAACAGGTACTCCCAGCGATCACCGAGATACATGCTGGTGAGCAACGGGAGAGCCAACTGGTTTTCGCCTGGCCCGTCGGCCAGCACCACTCGTTCAACGCGGATCACCGCGGTGCCCTCATAGCCAACCTGAACGCCGTCGCCCGCCTGACCCCACAGAACCCAGTCGCGTCCTTCAATACGTGCTTTGCCGTCGCGCACGTCAGTGACTTTGCCATGCAGACGGTTGTTGCTGCCCATAAACTCAGCGGTGAACAGCGTTTTTGGGGAACCATACATCTCTTGCGGTGTACCCTGCTGTTCAATTTTGCCGTTGTTGAGCAACAAAATGCGGTCAGAAATCGACATCGCTTCTCCCTGGTCATGCGTCACCATCAGCGCGGACAACCCGAGATTAATAATCAGCTCACGCAGGAATACGCGCGCTTCTTCCCGCAGTTTTGCATCAAGGTTGGATAATGGCTCATCGAGCAGGATCACGGGTGGGTTATAAACCAGCGCCCGGCCAATCGCTACACGCTGTTGCTGGCCGCCAGAAAGTTGATGCGGATGGCGCTTACCCAGATGTCCCAGGCCCAGTTGATCCAACACACCCTGTACCCGTTGGTTGATCTCTGCGGTGGAGACTTTGCGCAACTTCAGCGGGTAAGCCACATTCTCAAATACGGTTTTATGCGGCCACAAGGCATAGGACTGGAACACCAGCCCCAGATTACGCTCTTCGGCTGGGATTTCGCTGCGCGGGGTGCCGTCGTAGACCTTGTTGTTGCCGATGGTAATTGACCCTTGTGTCGGTTTTTCCAGCCCGGCCACCGCGCGCAGGAGGGTGGTTTTACCGCTACCGGACGGTCCCAGTAACGAAACCACTTCGCCCCGTTTGAGGTCCATGGTCACGCCCTTTAGCACCGGGTTATCACCGTAGGTTAAGTGCAGGTTCTCGACCGATAATTCAATCATGTAATTTCACTCCAAAACGTAGGGCAATACCCAGGCCCACCACCACCAACAAAATATTGATAAACGAGAGTGCGGCGACGATGTCGATAGCACCTGCCGCCCACAGAGATACCAGCATCGAACCGATGGTTTCCGTGCCCGGCGACAGCAGATAGACGCCCGTTGAATACTCACGCTCAAAGATCAGGAACATCAGCAGCCATGAGCCAATCAGCCCATAACGCGAAAGCGGAATGGTAACGTGGCGGGTAATCTGCCCACGCGTCGCACCGGTGCTGCGTGCCGCTTCCTCCAGCTCTGGCCCCACTTGCAGCAACGTTGAGGAGATGAGGCGCAGGCCGTAGGCCATCCATACCACCGTATACGCCAGCCAGACGCTGAAAATGGTGCTACGCAGCGAGCGCAGCCAGACAATCAGCGTGTCTCGCAACCACTGCGACCACGGCATGCCGGATAGCCAGCCGGATTTCAGCGCGTTATCGAGCCACATCGGCAAGAACAGGAACACCCACAGAAACGCCAGACCCGCGAGCAGGCCCGGCACTGCGCGGGGAACCAGCACGCTGTAGTCGAGAAAACGCGTGGTATTATCCGGCTTGCGATGCATCGCGATGCCGATAAACAGATAGCAACCTACCGCCAGCGCGCCGCCAATCACGCCAATCGCCATGGAGTTAACGATGGCCCGCAGCAGGTTCGGCTGTTCCCAGATGGTACGGAAGGTGCTAAGCGACAGCTCATCCCACAGCGACACACCCACACCCCAGTTGGAGATAAACGCACGCAGCACCACACCCATCAACGGTACGCCAATGGTAATGGTCAGCCAAAACGCAACCACAGCCCCCGCTATCCAGCGCCATTTACCCAGCGGTAACGCGCGGGCCTGTGAGGCTTTACCCTTCATGGTGACGAAGCGGTTAGCGGTACGCATCAGGCGACGTTGTAGCATGACCAGTGGGATGGTCAGGCAAATCAGCACCACCGCGACCGCCGCCATCAGGTGATACGACGGCGTACCCAGTTTATTGGTCAGCTGGTACAGGTAGGTCGCCAGCACCATGTTGCCTTCCGGATCGCCCAGCACCAGCATTAGACCAAAGACTTCCAGACCGAGGAAAAACAGCAGCACCACGGCGTACAGAATAGACGGGCGAACCATCGGCAGGCTGACCGAGGTCATCACCTGCAGCGGGGAAGCGCCGGAGATACGCGCGGCTTCCTCCACGTCTGAGCTCACGCTGCGCAGCGCTGATGAGATATACAGATAAGCGTGCGGTACGTGTGTCAGGCCTGCAATGACCACGATGCTCGACATGTCGTAGATATTCCACGGCACGAAGCCAATCAGCGACTGCGCCCACAGCGACAGGAAGCCCACCGGGCCTGCGGCCACCACATAGCCAAAACCCAGCACCATCGGTGAAACAAAAATAGGCACAAGGATCAGCGGCTCAATCAGACGTCTACCCGGTAGGTCGGTACGTACCATCAGGAAGGCCAGTATGCCGCCCAGAGGAATGGCGATAATGACCAGACCGAATGCGAGGATAAAGCCGCTTTTCAGCGCTTTATAGAAGTCAGGGTCGGTAAAAATAAAGCCAAAGGATTCAAGGCTCCAGTCCTTTGCCGGCGAGAAAAACGGCGCGGACAGAAAGCTTTGTATCACGATGAACGACAATGGCGTGTAGATAACCAGCGCGGTTAACAGCACGACGATGCCGCGCGGCAAGCTTTGCCACTTTCTGCGTAATGCATTCATAAGCGAGATCCGGTAACACGAATTCAGGAAACGAGCACCAGGCGCACCAGTGAACCGTGCACCTGGTTCTGGCTCTTATTTGGCCGCGGCTTCACGCCATTGTTTGATGTAGTCCAGACGTTTCTTCGGTTGCAGGTATTCAAGTAATGACTCATCAACCGGGATCGGCTTCAGCGCGCTACCCAGCATTTTGGTCATACCGTCGATGTCATTTTTACCTTCGATATCGTTACGGATAGAGGGAATATCGGCCTGGTTGGCGAGGATGTTTTGCCCTTTTTCAGACAGCACATAGTCCAGCCACAATTTGGCAGCATTGCTATGTTCTGCCTGCTGGCTGATGAAAGAAACTCGTGACAGCACCAGGGTGTAGTCCTTCGGATAGGAAATACCCAGTGACGGGTCGTTTTTGGCACGCGCTTCGGCGTAAGAGCCGAGGATATTATAACCAATCAGGTTTTCACCCGATGAAACCCTCTCCATCATCGTACCGGTGGACGATTGCACGGCTAACCCGCCTTTCGCCACGTCGGCCAATGTTTTGAAGTAGTTCGGATCGGCCTTGTAATCCAGCACCGATAGCATGAAGCCAACCCCGGATTTTTCGATATCGTAGGTGGTGACTTTGCTTTTGAATTTATCCACCTGGCCTGCAATCAGCTTTGCCAGCGCGGCGTGAGAATCCGGAACCTCGTTCGCCGGGATGAGGCGCTTGTTGTAAATAAACACCACCGGCTCGTAGGTGGTGCCGTACGCTTTGTTGTGCCAGACAGCCCATTTCGGTAGCTGGTTCTGCTCTGCTGAAACATACTCCATGGCATAGTCGGTCGCGAGCTTCATCGCAGTATCCATAGAGGAGCTCCAGATGACGTCACCGCTGCCGCCGCCAGCAGCCTGTTCGCTGATATAACGGTTATACAGCTCGGTGCTGTTCATATCGTTATATTCAACTTTGATGCCCGGATAGGTGGCTTCAAAGCCCTGAATCAGCGGCCCCGCCGCTTTGGTATCCGTTGTGGAGTAAACCACGACTTTGCCTTCTTTGGTGGCGGCATCAACCACCTTTTGGTAGTCAGCCGGATACCCCTGCGGTAGCGCGGACAGGGCAGAAAACGACATGAAAACAGCAGCAGGGATCAGAGAGATGCGGAATGTGTTTGTCATTATTATTAACCTTCTAGTTACACTTTGGGAACTGAAAGTCAACATAGCGGATGAGAGGGGAGAGACAAGAGGGGGAAGAGAGCCGGCTGGTGGAAATGTGATTGCTGGCGTTGTTTCGGTAATTAACACCATAGAAACCGTGAGCGCAGGGATTTGAGAGAACGGAATGCTCACCGCTGTAGGCCGGATAAGCGAAGCGCCATCCGGCACTATACGGAACGCAGCCGGATGGCGCTTCGCTTATCCGGCCTACGGAGTTGTCAATCAGCCCCCTTCCGGTACAACCGCCTTGGATGCCCAATATTCCCATACTGAATCTCAATCACAACAAACCCAATCTCCACGCAATACTCCAGATAGCGGCGACCCGTAGTTTTACTGATCCCTGCGTCTTCCACCACCTGTTCGACTGACCAACTGGTGTCAGGATGTTCGCTGAAAATACGCTTCACCCGCTCAAGCGTTGCAGGTTCAATGCCCTTTGTTGATGGCTGGGTTGATGCCTCACCCGCGGGTAAATTGAACAGTTTATCCAGTGCATGTTGGTCAACAACCTTCACCTGCCGCAGAGTGTGTACCAGCAACATAAAGCGCTCCAGCGAGGCCCGCAGACGGTGGGAAAATACGGGTTTTAGCAGGTAGTCAAACGCGCCGCTGCGCATAGCATGGCTGCAGGTTTGCATATCGCTGGCGGCGGTGATGAATATCACCGAGCATTCAAACTGTTTGAGCAGTGGGCTATCAATAAGCTCAACGCCCTGACCGTCCGGCAAATAGTTGTCCAGCAGCAGCAGACGTGGCTGATGGAGGAGGAGCAGTTCGCGGGCCTGTTCCAGCGATCCCGCGATTCCCACGATGCGCAGATGGAAGTTTTGCTCAATAAACTCCCGATGCAACTGTGCGAGATGCGGCTCATCTTCAACAATAACAACCTCAAGAGGGCGGATATCAGTCATGGGAAGATCCTGTTGAAAGAGAAATCTGGAACGGGATGAAAACCGAAAATACGGTACCCTGTGGGATGTTATTGCTTATTTCGATGCTGCCACCTGCCCGACGAACGTAGCCCACGACCAGGTACAGGCCAATACCATGTTCTGAACCGGTGAGTTCACTGCTGTCAGTGGGTTTACTGGTAAAGCCTTGCTCAAAAATATGCGGCTTCATGGCCTCATCAACGCCACAGCCCCGGTCAGCCACTTCAATCACCAGTTCGTGGTTGCGATCCGATATATACACTTCCACCGGCGCGGTACGTGCTGGCGTTTTCAGCGTGGCATCGACAGCGTTGTCCACCAGATTACCAATGACTGACATCAGCTCCGTTTCGCTCAGTCCTTCCGGCAGGCGCGAGAGCTGGCAGGCGGGATCGAAAACCAGCTCAACGCCTTTCTCGCGGGCACCGACATATTTCCCCAGCAGCAGGCCGCACAGCGCCGGAGAGACAAACTGCCTGGAGAGGAAATCCAGCACCTGCTGGGCCCCCTCTGACTGTACCTGGATATAACGCAGCGCATCGTCATAGCGCTGCATTTGCAGCAGACCGACGAGCGTCGCCGTCCAGTTGAGCTGCTCGTGGCGCATGATGCGCAGGTTATCGGCATAGCGGGTCACCTGGCTGAGTTGGCTGCTGAGCGTATTGATATCGTTCTTATCGCGGAAGCTGAATACCCAACCGCTTTGGGTGCCCGGCTCGACTTCAATAGCCACGCGGTTGACGATGGTTTCCCGTTGATTCAGGACGGTAATATGATCGTGATGGCGGCTGTCATAAGCGGTATTGCCTGGCGCGAAAAACGACGGTGGCAGTTGAATCACCTCATCCAGCGGCTTGCCGAGCAGCGCTTGTTCACTCTGGCGAATATTGAGCATCTCCCTGGCGGCGCGGTTGATGAGTATTAGCCGCTTATCGGCATTCACCGCAAACACACCTTCGTACATGGCCTCCAGTAACGCCTTTTGCTGTAGCACCAACTGGGCGATATCTTTGGGTTCCAGGCCGAACATCTGTTTTTTCAGCGTGCGGGTCAGTAACCAGGAAAAAATAAACAGCAGCAGCAGCAGGGCAAAGCCGTACATTCCGGTGCGCCACAGCAGTCGGGCGTTGATATTGGCGATGTAGGAGGTGAGGTAACCGACGGAGACAATGCCGATTACCTGATGATGGCTATCGAAAATAGGTGCCTTACTGCGTAACGAGACACCGATCCCGCCCTTACGCACTGTGATAATGGTTTTGCCCTTCAGTACATCAGCATTGTCGCCGCCGATCATCGGCAGGTTAAGGCGCTCCGGGGATTCTGAGTGGTAAAGATGCTGTTCACGCGCATCACCAATCACAATATAGCTGGCGTCGCTTTCGGCGCGCAGCGGCTGAATCAGTTGTGCGATACCGGGAATATCCCGCTGCTGTACTTTTTCTGCCAGACCGGGAATCAGGGCAATTTCGCTGGCCTGTACGCGCGCGCGTTGGCCCAAATCGTGGTGCAACTGACGGTCGATAAAGTGAAACAGCAATACGCCAAGCAGCGCCAGCAGAAGGCAGGAAAAAGCCACCAGTGAGAGGAACAGCTTTACCTGAAAGGACAATCTGAGTTTCATGTAGTCCGCAGCGGCCAGAGCAGAAAGGGTCATCTGAAAAGCCTATCATGCGAAAATACGAACCGTAATCGAGGGACGACAGAGTTGTGAACTGCCTACATTCTCCGCAAATTTCTGAGGCAATAAACGGTATGTCGACGATGCGATCCAACGACTGTATCCATTGAAAATGCGCATCGTTGACGGTGATTTTTTTGGCGCTTCCGGTCTATGACTCTGGGTGTCCGTCGATCGCGGCCTTCAGATCGCGATACTCTTCGCATTGGGTGCCGCAGATATTCTTAATGGTTGCCAGCTCCGCTTTCGCCAGGTCGGGGCGGCCTTTAACCATCCATGCTTCCCCAAGATATTCGCGCACTTTCGCATAGTGCGGATCAAGGGCAATCGATCGTTGGTAGTAACTTATCCCTTCATCCGTACGCCCTAGCTTGCGTGTCGCGTAGCCTCGATAGTTCCAGGCTTCACGCGTATTGGGCTGCTGTAAGGTATCGAGTAAATTGATGGCATCCTGATAATGGCCGGTTTTCGCCAGGTGATACGCATACTGCGTTTTATCCTGATCGTCGATCATGCTGCTTTTTTCTGGCAAACATTTTTGGGTTTTGTTGTCGTAAACCTGACCCTTCGGGCATGTTGGTGTGGTGGTATCGTCATTTCCCATGGCGCTGGCTGCAGCGGAGTAGAGCAGCCCGCCTGAGATCAGGCAAATCAACGGCAGTATTTTCGTCCTGGCGTGCATCTTCATGGTCCTGTCCTCTCGGTATGAGTGAAGGTTCTTGCATGCTGTAAACCGCGCAGACCATGCTTTATTCATTATCGATGCCTATAAATTGACCTGCCGTTTATTTTTAATACACCGCTTTATTAGCAAAGAAGGAGGAGCCGCTAACGAGGCTGTTGCGGCGCGCCAAATTTTCCGTACCACGGGAAATGGGGGAGCTTCTCTGATCCCCGCACTGGCACTAAATGCCATCCAGGTGGCAGTAAGAGGTGTATCTTCAGGCAGCCCCTGCGTTGGCTGCGCTCACTCACCCCAGTCACGTACTGGTGTACGCTCCTGGGGATTCGTTGCATCGCCGCCTTCCTGTAACTCGAATTATTTAGGGTATAGAAGATAAATAATATGGCTTTTTTTATTTATTCAATAATAAATAAAAAAAGCCACCTGAATTCCAGGTGAAATGTAACACAGAGATTATATGTTGCAATTAGCGATATTAAATATGACAGGTAAAGCTTGCCGGTATTAGAATTTCGCAACAATATATTTATAGATAATTTATATTTATCAAATGCACTTTGCGTTATCTAACTCATAAAAGACCCTTCTGACGGGTCTCTGTGTAGACTGTGATCCAGCCGATTGTTCTGCGGTATTTATTAATGTCCCGAGTCGTGTGAACTATAGTAAAGATGGCCGTTATTTCTCATTATTAATAACCGTGAGTGGAGGATGTGCATGAAGAAGATTCTGATGCTGGTCGGGGATTATGTCGAAGATTATGAAACGATGGTGCCTTTCCAGGCTCTGCAAATGCTCGGTCATCGGGTTGATGCCGTCTGTCCGGATAAACAACAAGGTGACTATGTTCAGACCGCCATTCACGATTTTGATGGGGCGCAGACCTACAGTGAGAAACCAGGGCATCGCTTCACCTTGAATGCGAATTTCTCTGATGCGCGCGAGGCGGATTATGACGCCTTGTTGATCCCTGGTGGGCGGGCGCCGGAGTATTTACGTCTGAATCCGGATGTCATTCAACTGGTACAAGACTTTAACTCTGCGGGTAAACCTATCGCCGCTGTGTGTCATGGCCCGCAACTGCTGGCGGCAGCCGGAGTGTTAGAAAACCGGACCTGCAGCGCGTATCCAGCGTGTGCGCCAGAAGTTCGGTTAAGCGGTGGGCATTATGCCGATATCGGGATTGATCAGGCGCACGTCGACGGCAATCTGATTACCGCGCCGGCATGGCCTGCTCATCCTGCCTGGTTGGCTAAATTTGTTGAAGTATTAATGAAGTAACGGGTACTGGCTTTGCAGGTCGGTATAACCCATCCGGCTATACCGACTGCAAAAAATTATCGTTGCAACGGATTTGATCAACTTTTTGGTTCTGAGCTTTTTAAACACCTCAAGCGTGCAGTCGCAGAGCAGCAATCCTTCACGGCTATAACATTCAACGGATGTGACGCGGCCAGCGCTGTCGTGGACGTGATCATCATGTGCAAAACGTGCAAACACACTGCGGTGTCCGCATTCGATTTCAGCGCATTGATAACCAGTCCGGCCTGATAAGGTCGGCAAACTGATTATCTGATGATGACATTCTCCAGCATCAAAGCCTCGGATTGAGTTGAAAGGTATTTACATGGTGAATGATAACCGGCAGTCCCTCGAAGGGAGCCCTTATGACGCTAATTTGTGATCTGTAACCGCAGTGCGGCCACATTATAGATAGTGCCAAACACCGCTACCGCCAGTAGGAACAGGGATGAGATAAAAACGCTGTATCTGACAAACCGCATGGGCATCCAGCGTTTGAAAATCACGATATAAAACGACAGAACGGCAACGTCAAAAATGATCCATACCAGCGTGAGTATCAGCATGCTGGTGGCGAAATTATGTGTAATGGTGATGAACTGTGGAAAGAATGAAACGAAGAACAGAATATCTTTCGGGTTTGACACGCCAATCAGAAAACCGTTGATAAATCCCCCATGAGACGGCTGGCGAGAGTCTTCGCTGGCGGCTTGATTTCTTGCCCACAGGCTGCAAAACGCGCTATAGCCGATATACAGCGATCCGGCGAGACCCAGCACACACAGCAGCAGTGGAGAGAGTGATACCACTCCCGCCAGCATCAGCGCAGCAAGCGCAAGTAGTAGCAATGAAGCACCGTTAGTTCCGCATAGCGTCATAAAGGCCTGGCGATAGCCGTACTGTGCCGCCGTCGCGGTAATCAGCGCCACAACAGGGCCTGGTGTTAGTAATAGTGTTAGCACCGAGAGGCTGTATACAGCCAGTAAAGCGAGATTCATATCTGATGATCCTGACGTTATTTTTCATCAGTATTCCGCTTGCGTGTCACATTGAAAAACGAATAAAACTGCGCTCTACTGTGAGTAAAACTCAACATAGAAGCCGATGATGACGCTACCCCCTCTGTATGCCCTGAGAGCTTTTGAAGCTGCTGCCCGTCTGGGATCATTTAGTAAAGCGGCTATTCAACTGAACGTCACGCCTGGTGCGGTAAGCCGTCATATCCGCACACTGGAAGCCTGGTTTGGCTGCGAACTGTTTGTTCGTAGCGGCCCCCGAATTGAGATAACGCCTTCAGGACAGGGGTTAGCGCAACAACTGACGGCCGGGTTTCAGAGTTTAGAACACGCCTGCCATGCTTTTCGTAGCCGCAGTCATGCGCTGCGGTTGAAAGCCCCCTCAACGTTGACCATGCGCTGGCTGCTGGATGTGCTACGTCATTTCCGGGAAGCCCATCCAACGCCGGTGATTGAAATCTCCAGCGTGTGGATGGACACCGATTCCGTCGCATTCAGCCGCGAACCGTATGACTGCGCAATCCTGTTGGGGAATGGTTATTTTGGCGAGGATACGGACAGCCGTTTGCTGTTTCAGGAGTGGCTTATCCCGGTATGCGCACCTGCGTTGCAGGCTCAGGCGCAAGGTGATATCGCCGTCTGTGAATTGATTCATCCTTCTGCCGATCGCCGCGACTGGCGTCGTTGGCTGCAGCGTACCGGGGCATTTCCTGCGTTGAACCTGGCACGTGGCAAAGTGTTCGATACCCTGGAACAGGGGAGTCTTGCGGCAATGAGCGGGCATGGGATCGCGGTCGCCGATCTGCTATTAAGCCTGACGGCTATTCAGACCGGGATGCTGGCGTTACCGTTTAAACAGGCCGTCGCGACAGGAGAAGGCTATTACCTCGTCTGGCCAAAAGCGTCAACCCGGCTTCGAAATATTGAGTTGCTGTATCGCTGGTTAAAAGAAGCTGCACCTGAGGCTGACATGGCAGAACTGCTCTGGCTGGAATAACCCGCCGAATACCATATTGATAACAATTCTCATTATTATTGTTGTGTTGTGCGGGTAATGGTAATGTTGCCACCCATCGTACGTTGCAAATTCCATTTCTTGTGCAGAAGACAGCATGAACAACACCACCGCCCAGAATGCATCCGGACGTTCTACCCGCACCTTCTCCGTCAGTGAGTTTAGGGACTTTGGTGAGCGCTACGGGATCGATTACCGTTTTCCATTGCTGACACAAAAACCGGGTCTTCCGTGTTCCAGTGCCGTTTTGCAAGGGGAAGTAGAGGAGATGATGCTCCCTTGCGGGATGTGCGTCACACACTCTGATGTACAGGTGTTGCAACCGTATGAAACCACCTCCCGGCACAGTAGCCCCTTGTATATGCTGGTGGTGCTGGAAGGTTGCGTGATACTGACGCTCAACGGGCAGGAACATGTGGTACGTTCCGGCATGGCGTTTAGTTCGCGTCTGAGTGAACGCCAGGCGATGAGCGCCCGTCACCCTGCAGACTGCAAGCTACGGACGCTATCACTCGGGTTGTATCCTGACGGGGCATGGCGCACAGGATTACTTGAATCCCTTATGCGTGAGTGGGAAAACTGCCAGACGCCAACGCTTATTTGGCAGGTGCCGGGTTTTTTACTCAGCGGATTACAATATGCGCAGCAGAGCTCGCTTAGCCATGTTTCCCGCCAGTTGATGCTGGAAGGACTGATTCTACAATTATTTGGTCACGGTCTCAGCGTTTGTCAGGTAGAGAGCGGTAAATGTCTCGCTGCCAGTGGTGAGCAGCAACGGCTGGAAAGGGTGCGTCGTCTGTTGGAGCAAACCCCTGAAAATGACTACACGCTTAACGAGCTGGCGCAGCGCGCAGCAATGAGCCCCAGCAGTTTGCGCAGTAAATTTCGCATGGCCTATGGTTGCTCGGTGTTTGACTACCTGCGCGACCGCCGCCTGGAACGCGCGCGTGGCTATTTACTGGAAGGGTATAGCGTACAGCAAGCCGCATGGATGTCTGGCTACCAGCACGCCACAAACTTTTCCACAGCCTTTCGTCGTCGCTATGGCTTCCCGCCTGGTGATGTTCTCAAACTTTGCTAATCCATTTTCCCGTTTTATGCGCGTGGCAGATTAATAATTTGGCGTTGCGCATACGCAACCTGGCATTCGGCATAGCGACTCCTGATACAAAAATGGCAATAATTCTCATTTACAATTAGACGTGCCTTGGGAGATGTTCATGTTCGCAAAGACTCGGTTGGCGCTGCTGGTAGGATGGGTGACCGGTAGCGTAGCTTTTCCTCTGCTGGCGCAGGAAACAACAAAAAACGATACGGTGGTTGTCACTTCGCAAATGCAGAGTGGGGCGACCAAGCTTGCCACACCGGATATCGAAACGCCGCAGTCGGTATCGATCGTTACCCGTGAACAGTTTGAAGAGCAGGGCGCAACCAGCGTGCGGCAGGCTGTTAGCTACACACCTGGGGTGTACAGCAATCAGATTGGTGCCTCCAACCGCTTTGACTACATTGTGCTGCGCGGTTTCTCCGATGGTAGTCTGGACAACGTCTATCTCGATGGTCTGAAGATGATGGGCGACACTAACTCACACAGTTCGCTGGTGGTCGATCCGTGGTTCCTTGAAGATATCGAAGTGGTGCGCGGCCCGGCTTCTGTACTGTATGGCCGTTCCTCTCCGGGCGGTATTGTGGCGCTGACATCACGTAAACCGTCGTTTGATGCGGGCGGAGAAGTGAAGCTGTTTGCTGGCAACAACAATCAGCGCGGCGCCGCGTTTGATGTCACCGGGGCGCTGGACGATAACGACCGCGTGGCGGCGCGCCTGAGTGGCATGACGCGCTATGCTGATTCGCAGTTCGGCCCGTTGAAAGAAGAGCGCTACGCGTTGATGCCGAGCCTCACCTGGCGCATCACTGACCAGACGCGTCTGGATCTGATGGCCTATCTGCACCGTGACCCCGAAGGCGGTAGCCACTCCGGTCTGCCATATGACGGTACCGTGGTTCCACATTACGGGCAAAAGATCTCCAACACCTTTTATGAAGGTGAGGATGATTACGATAAGTACGATCGCCGCGAAAATATGGTGGGCTACAACATTGAGCACCTGTTTGATAACGGCTGGTCGGTGCGGCAAAAGCTGCGCTACCTGCATACCGATGTGGAGTTGAACCAGGTGTATGCGTCGGGCTGGCTGAATGAAACCGAGCTTAATCGCGGCTACTCCGGCTCTGATGAAAAAATGTCGGCGATTACGCTGGATAACCAGCTCGACGGCAGCTTTGATACCTGGCAGGTTAACCACCGTCTGCTGGTGGGGATCGACTATCAGGATCGCAGTAACAATACCACCGGCTACTACGGGGCGTTCCCGCCGATTGACGCCTTTAACCCAGTGTACGGCGCAAAGCCTGACTACATCGACATGTATGCGCGTGAAAAGCACAAGCTGCGCCAGACGGGTTACTATTTGCAGGATCAGATGTCATGGGATCGCTGGCGTATTACGCTCGGTGGTCGCTACGATCAGGTCAGCGTCTCTAACATTGATAAGCAAAACGATACCCGCAGCGATCTGGATAAAAACAACTTCAGCACCCGCGCCGCGCTGCTTTATTTGTTTGATAACGGCTTTGCGCCGTACGTGAGTTATTCCACCGCCTTTACACCAACCAGCTTTGCCGATGAGAACGGTAATTTGCTGGATCCAATGAAAGGCAAGCAGTGGGAAGCCGGGCTGAAATATGAGCCGGAAGGACTTAACAGTCAGTTCAGCGCGTCGGTGTTCCGTATCAATCAGACGAATATAGCCACTAAAGAAGAGCCGACCGATCCATACCGCTCGATTGGGGAAATTGAATCTGAAGGGGTGGAGCTGGAGGCAATTAGCCAACTGACGGATAGCTTCCGTTTGCAGGCGGCGTATACCTATACCGACATTCGCTATAAGAAAAGCAGCCCGGAAGAGCAGGGCAAGCGTGCCGTTTATGCGCCGCGCAATCAGGCCAGTACCTGGTTAAGCTACGATGTAAAAAGCGGCCCGCTGGATGGCCTGACGCTGGGTTCAGGTGTGCGTTACGTCAACGGTATTACCAGCGATCGCCAGAATACTCACACCCTGCCATCGTATACGCTGGTGGATCTGGCGATTGGCTACGACTTAACGAATATTGGTATTAAAGGTTTGAGCACGCAATTGAACGTCAACAATCTGACCGATAAACGCTATGTAGCGGCCTGCAACTCGCTTTCTTATTGTTACTTTGGCGCAGAACGCAGCATTGTTGGTAGCGTGTCGTGGAAATTCTGATGCTTAAGCCGGATGCGGCGCTGGCACCTTATCCGGCATACGGCAGCGTGCAAATTGTAGGCCTGATAAGCGCAGCGCATCAGGCATAGTGGATTGCGGCTATTTAGTAAAACCGTTTTGCATACAAATCTGCGCGCTGGTTCTCAGGGTGAAGGCTAACTTGTCAGGATACTGGCGGTAATAGTTATGTTCTTCTTCCAGCCCTTTTGCCTGCGCCAGACGTACCGTTTCCAACGAACAGGTTCGGTAGATCAAATCTTTATTCATATTGCTCTGCTTCTCGCGCTGTTTATCTGCGGACAGCGCCAGCCAGCTCTCGGACAGCGAGTAATCGTAGACCACCCGATTCCCTTTCGCCTGCACGTTCTCAATGGTAATAAACTCGTCAATTTTCAACCTTGGCTGCCCGCGCATTTTTTTCTTATCTTCTGCGGCGGCATATTGCGCCAGCGTATTAATATCCATGCTGGCTATTTTTTGCTTATAGACTTCAACGTAAGCCGCAGGCTGCTGATAATGCTGAGCATAGGCATTTCTTAATTCCCCGTCACTCATTGAACAGCCAGCTAAAAATAAAGGTAATAGCAGCGTCAGTTTTGTTTTAGTCATGATGTTATCCCATTCATTATTGTGGTCCCCAGTCGCCTATAACAAAATAAACGTCATCGCATTACAGGTGAGCTTTAGGGTTGTATAAACGGGGCGGCGACAGCACAAGTGCAATTATCTTAAAATGGTGGAATAAGCGGGAAACCCTGCCAGAATTGGCAGGGTTAATGGATGAAGAGGATCAGAATTCCATTTTCACCGTGAACTGTACCTCTCGCGGGTCGCCAATCTGATTACCCAGATTATTGGTGGCAATGGATGAGGTGTAATAGGTCTTATCAAACAGGTTTTTCACGTTGAGCTGCAATGTGACCGGATACTGCAGCTTCATTTTATAAGCGGCAAAGGCATCGGCGACAAAATAGCCCGGCAGATAATAGTCTGCGCCATTGGTTGCGGAACGGCGACTCACCCCATGACCCCCACCGCCAATTGTCAGGGTATTGCCCATAAAGGCATTCTGAATATCGTAGGTGAGGAATAATGAGCCGGTATGCTTCGGTACATTAGGCAGCGGCTTACCTTTGTAATCAGGATCTTCCGTCACTTTCGCGGCGGTATAACCGTAGCTGGCGATGATATTGGTGTTGGTGGTCAACGAACCGGCGACATCCACTTCCACGCCTTGTGAACGCACGCGACCCGCCGTTTTCGCCACGGTTTCGCCATTGATCATTTCGTTGTACAGCACATTGCGCTTATCAATATCAAACAGGGCAATATTGGCGGTGATACCGTCAAAGATATCAAATTTTGCCCCCACTTCATAAGCCGTTGAGGTTTCAGGTGGCAGCTCGCCAATATAACTGGCGATAGAATATTGCGGCATAAAGGATCGCGACACGTTACCGAACAGCGATACGGACGGCGTCAGTTTGTAAACCATACCGAATTTGGGCACCCACTGTTGGTCGGTACTGTCGGTGTTGACGTTGAACGGACGGCCTTTGCCAGCGTATTCGGTGTAGTACTGATAACGCATCCCGGCGACGGCAATCCATTTATCGGTCAGGTACAGTGCGTCCTGCACATACGCAGAATAGCTTTCTTGTTGAATGGTCTGATCGCTATCAGCGGCAGAAACGTTAGTACATTTACCCAACGTACCGTAGACAGGATTATAAATATTGAACCCTTTTACGTTCTTGCAGCGGATCATGTCGGTGCGTAGCAGATCGTAGTTCTCATAAGAGACACCGGTGAGGATCTCGTTATAAAAGCCAGCGATATCGACGTTGCCCTGCAAATCGGCACGCGTGGCGTGCATGCGCTGGGTGGAGCCTTGAGTGGCATCAACACGGCGGGTCAGATTTCCGGTCGCAGAATCATAAGCCATCACGCGAGCCTGATTGTCGCTGTATTTATCCTGGCTAAAGCTGTAGTCGAATTTCGCTGTCCATTCACTGTTGAAGCGGTATTCGGCATTCAGCTGCGCCAGATCCGATTCGCCATCGGTGATATTAAACGGCTCATCAAAACGGGTTTTGCGATCCACATTCACCGCGTGTTTGGTGTTGAGATCGAAAATGGTGCCGCGATCGAACGGGGCTTTATAGTCGCGATGTGAATAGAGCACGTTGACGGTGGCCTTGTCGCCAAACCAGGTCAGGGACGGAGAGATGAAGCTGCTCTGATTGGTGCCGAAGTTACGCCAGTAATCCTCATGCTGATATTCGCCAATCAGGCGATAGGCTAACTGCGTGCCTTCAATCGGCCCGGTCACGTCAAACTGCCCTGTGCCGCCGCCAAAGCTGCTGGAGGTTGCTGAAATCGACCCGCCAAACTGCGTTTCCGGACGTTTGGTGACGACATTAATCAGGCCGCCGGGATCGAGAATCCCATACAGGGTTGAGGCCGGGCCTTTCAGCACTTCCACGCGTGAGGTGGCGGCGTTAAAGCTGCGCGGCAATACGGTTTTCAGACCATTGGTCATCACCGAGCCGTCACGGTTTGCGCCGAAGCCACGGCGGACAAACGCATCCTGTGTGCCACCTAATGTGTTGGTTTGCACGACGTTACTGACGTTATACAGCGCTTCGTCCAGCGTCGTGACATGCTGATCTTCCAGAACTTTATCGCTGACAGTGTTCACCACCTGCGGGATATCCAACAATGGCATGGATGTCAGCGTCGCGGTGGACGAGCTCAGCGGTTGATAACCCGATGTTACGGCCTGATCGGCAGACGACGCATCTGCCCGAACGGTGATGGTATCTTCCCCTTTAGGCGGAGTCGTCTCTTTCTCCGCTGCAAATACCGTAGGTGTTGTTGTCATGCCCAGAAAGAGAGCAGAGCACAATGCCCGCCCTTTCATCCCCGAAAAGTAAGTCGTTAACTCAGCCATTATTTTATTTATTCCGCAAAAGACCCTGCCAAAAATGGGCAGGGAAACAGGTTGATTCAATTCATTGCCCGGCTTGCCAGCCCTGCATTTATCCATCTGTAAGCCAGCGTTACTGGCGTCAGGTGTGTAATTGAGAATCATTCAATCATGGGTGTTTGTAGTAGTAAACGTAAAAATGAAAAAGAAACTACAAGCGATTCGACGCAATTTAACCGTCGTTTTTTTAAGGGTATTTAATTTTCAATATATTGAAAAATAATGATTTTCATTGGTTTTTCAGCGTTTTTTATTTGTGCTTTAGTTGTTGGCGACAGGTGATGTAACTACAGGGTGTAATTGCTTGACTACTACAGTGCAAGCCAGCAAGATCACAAAGAGAATGAGTTTTATTTTTATTTAGAGAGTTACGCATGCAGGCTTTGCCATGCGGCGGCGCAGGAGTGAACATGCCACAGCATGTGGAAAATATCGCCCACAGAACGGGCATTGAACTACAACAGCTTTCTGCGGGTTATCGCCATAACACCATTGTCCACGATATCTGTCTCACTATTCCGCAAGGCAAAATGACGGTACTGGTGGGGGCGAACGGCTCGGGTAAATCAACGTTGTTAAGCACTATCGCCCGTATGTTGAAACCGCACGGCGGCAGCGTATTGCTGGATGGCAAAGCCATTCATCAACAGCCCACCAAAGCGGTTTCACGCCAGCTCGGCATCCTGCCGCAATCCCCATTGGTGCCCGAAGGGCTTACCGTTTTTGAACTGGTATCGCGTGGGCGTTTTCCCTGGCAGAACATGCTTTCGCAATGGACGGACGATGACGAACGCGCCGTGGAGCAGGCACTCCAGTTAACCGGAACTGCTGATTTTGCGCATTTGCCGGTAGAGAGCCTTTCCGGTGGGCAACGTCAGCGCTGCTGGATTGCGATGGCGCTGGCACAGCAAACGCCGGTCATCTTGTTGGATGAGCCGACTACGTTTCTCGATCTGCGCTATCAGGTGGAGATCCTCGAACTGTTGCATTCACTGACTCGCCATCATGGCCGTACTGTGGTTGTGGTCCTGCATGACCTGAATTTTGCCGTGAATTACGGGGACATGCTGGTGTTCCTCAAACAGGGGACGTTGCAGGGCGTCGTGCATGATGGCGAAAACTGCACGCCCGAGTTGATTAAGCACGTGTTTGACGTCGACGTGCAGATGTCGGTGAATCCTCTCACCGGCAAACCGTTCTTTATGCCGTTCCGCGCGCCGGGCGGGCAAGAGCAATGACGGTCATGGCAAGCACACTGGCTCGTCGCCGTGGCCGGATTATGCTGGCGTTCCCCGTGTTAACGTTGCTGTTGTGTGTTCTGGCAGTGGTGCATCTGGGTGTGGGCGCACGCACTATCAGCCCGCAGACCGTCGTGCAGGCGCTGTTCCACTTTGACGCGAAAAATTTTGACCACCGGATTATTGTCTCCTTACGTCTGCTGCGCATGACGGCGGCGATGCTGGTCGGCGCGGCATTAGGTGTTGCGGGGGTGCTGTTGCAGGCGTTGATTCGTAATCCGCTGGGAGAGCCGCATATTCTGGGGCTGAATGCCGGTGCGGCGTTTGTCGTTGTGTTGTGCACCGCGCTTGGCGTGACGGGGGTAAGCCAGCCATTGCTGGCGGCAGGCGGTGCTGCGGCACTCTTTTCGTTGGTGATGGCGCTTGCATCTGCCGGGCGCGGTGGCTTAACGCCGCTGAAGGTCACGCTGTGCGGCGTGGCGCTGTCGGCCATGGTGTCATCGCTTACTGCGGCCATCCTGATTCTGGATGAACAAACCCTGTTGGCAATGCGCACCTGGCTGGTAGGTGATCTCGCGGGTCTGCGTTGGGAAAGTGTCAAAAGTGCCGTTCCCCCGTCGCTTGCCGGTATGGTGCTGGCGCTCGCTATCGCGCCGGGCCTGAATATTCTGGCTCTCGGCGACCGTATGGCCTGTGGGTTAGGGGTGAATATTCTGCGCATACGCTTGCTGGCGATGATCGCCATTGCGCTGTTGTGCGGTGCGGCAGTTTCTGTCGTGGGGCCGCTGGGATTTATCGGCCTGTTAGTGCCTAATGTTACCCGCCGTCTGGTAACAGAAGATATTCGTCAGATGCTACCGACGTCGGCATTGCTGGGTGCGGTGCTGCTGCTGCTGGCGGATATTGCCGCCCGCACGGTGCTGGCTCCGCAGGAGCTGGCTACAGGGATTATGACCGCCCTGGTGGGCGCACCGGCGTTTATTTTCATTGCGTCGAGGTTTTTGAAATGAACGATATGCTGCAACGTGCAGGGCTTCGTGCATGGCGGGTGGGTGGATTTTCTCGTGTCATTCGTCCCAAAACCGTGCTGTACAGCCTCAGCCTGACGGTGCTGGCAATCGCATTACTGCTGTTTGGCGTGATGCAGGGGTCGCTCCCGGTTCCGGCTTCCGCTATCGGACGGGCGGTGTTTGACCCTCAGGCGTTGACGGCTCAGCAACAGTATGTCGTTTGGGATGTACGACTGCCGCGACTGCTGATGGCGCTTCTGTGCGGGGCGATGCTCGGATTGGCCGGGGCGGCGATGCAATCTATCACCCGCAACGGGTTGGCCGATCCCGGGCTTATCGGTGTCAAAGAAGGGAGTTGCGTGGTGGTGCTGGCCCTGGTGCTGCTTTTCCCGTCCGCAAGTCTGGTTTGGCGGCCCCTGGCGGGAATGGCCGGCGGCGCACTGGTCGCTGCACTGGTGATGCTGCTGGCCCGTGATTTCTCCCGGCCTCGCTTCGTGTTGATAGGCATTGGCGTGTCGTGGTTCTTTGCCGCGGGAATGGGCGTATTTATGACCACCGCCGATGTCCGTGACGTACAGACTGCTCTGGTCTGGCTGGCGGGGAGCCTTCATGCCGCCACCTGGCCACTGCTGCTGGTGGCACTGGTCTGGACGTTGCCTGCGGCCATCATCTTATTTGCCACGGCGCGCGCTTCGGATGTGGCGTTGCTTGGCAATGCGACGGCAACGGGGCTGGGGGTACGTTTATCCCGACTGGCGTTGTTGCGTTTTCTCGCGCCGGTTGTACTCACCGCTGCCAGTGTTGCCTGCGTGGGCAGCCTTGGTTTTGTCGGGTTGATGGCGCCACACATGGCACGATTCTGGCTGCGTGGCGGACAAACAGCGCTGCTGTGGGGAAGTGCGTTGATCGGTGCATTGCTGGTGCTGGTCACCGATACCGTGGGGCGTCTGGCGTTCGCACCACTGCAAATCCCCGCCGGGATCGTCATTGCCCTGGCCGGTGGACCGTTCTTTTTGCTGTTGCTCTGGCGTCGCCGGGATCGTTTGTAATTGTTAAGAGGGTATATGCGTTTAATCTTTTCATTGCTGCTGCTGGTCGGCTGCACCGTCCAGGCGGCGGTGCCTGTTCAGTCATTTACTGACGATCTCGGGCGAGTGGTGACCGTGCCGCGGCATCCGCAGCGCATTGTGTCATTGCACGATCTCGACATCACTATTCCGCTGATCGAACTGGGCGTGCCTCCGGTGGCCAGTCACGGCCGAACGCGTCCTGACGGTAGCCATTTTTTACGCTCCGGCGTGCTGCTGACCGGCGTGGATTTTGATAATTCGAACATGACGTATATCGGTACGGCAGACATTGATATTGAAGCCATTGTGGCGGCGAAACCGGATTTAATTATCACTGAACCCAGCCGTAACACGCCGATTGAGCAACTGGAAAAAATAGCGCCGACGGTCAGCATCGATCATCTTGATGGCGGTGCGCCGGAAATCTACCGCAAGCTGGCGCAGCTTACCGGTACGCAGAACCGGCTGGCATTGCTGGAACGGCGCTACCGTGAAGAAATAGCCCAGCTCAAGCGGACGGTTGATACGCAGCACATCTCTGTGGCGGTAATACAGGCCAATCAGGGCAAAATCAATGCGTTGCACACCTATCATTCCCTGGGGCGAGTTTTACGCGATGCCGGTTTCACTTTCCCGAAGCTTATCGACAGTATTCCGCCGGGGGGACGCATTGATGTCAGTGCGGAACGTCTGCCTGAACTGGATGCCGATTTTGTCTTCGCGACCTGGCGTGGCGATACCGGTGGTAAACCGCAGGATGAAATCGCGGCGATGGACGCGGTGATGCCTGGCTGGTGTGAGTTCCTGACCGCCTGCCAGCGCGGACATTACGTTTTACTCTCCCGTGAAGAGGCGATATCTAATTCCTATGCCTCGCTCAGTCTGATGGTGGCGCAGGTGCAAACGCACATCGCCGGACGATGGCTACCGGAGGCTAAATAACCATGCTGACGGCGAAAAAAGCCAAAAACCGTATTGATGTCTATGGTGACCGTTTTCGCGCCCGGGCGCATTTGCTCTCGCCACGTATGCAGGCCGTGGCGCGTTATATCAACGAAAACCGCGAAGTGGTGCTGGAGTTTACGGCGATAGAAATCGCTGCCGCCACGCAAACTTCTGACGCGACGGTGGTCAGGGCAATTCAGGCGCTGGGGTTTGCCGGGTTGCGCGATTTAAAGCAGACCATTGAACACTGGTTTGGCCCTGGCGTGACCTCAGAAGAGAAGATGACCACCACGGTCAATACGCTCTCTTGCGATGTTAACTCCAGTATTGATTTTGTCTTGCAGGGGCATCAGCGTACCTGTGAAGCGCTTTCTACACCGCAAAACCGCTATGCAATTGCCCAGGCGGTGGCATTACTGGTAGAAGCCCGTCAGGTGGGAATTTTTGGTATTGGCGCATCCGGCGTATTGGCGGATTATACCGCTCGTCTGCTCAGCCGTATTGGCCTGCCTGCGGTAGCATTTAATCGCACCGGGATTAACCTCGCGGAGCAACTGATCGCATTGCAGCGTGGAGATGTGCTGATCATGATGGCGCAGAAATCTCCGCACCGGGAAGGGCTGACGACCATTCGCGAGGCCAGGCGGTTGGGTGTCCCGGTTATTTTACTGACGAACGCGCTGGACTCCCGTTTTAGTAAAGAAGCAGATGTGGTGATTAACGTGCCGCGCGGCGGCGAGAATGGGAAAATGCCGCTCCACGGTACGGTGCTGGTGTGTCTGGAAATGATTGTGCTGTCTGTCGCTTCTACTGCGCCGCAGCGTTCAATTAAATCCGTGAAGCGGATTAACGAACTCTATCGGGGCATTGGTAAATCCGGGGCGAAGAAATAAACCGGTGATATCCGCTGTGTAGGCCGGGTAGGGTGTCGTCGCCACCCGGCATGAATGCAGACAGATCAAACCATTAATGGCCGATCATTCTGGCCTTCGGGATCAACTGGAAATACATATGATCCGGCACCGGCGTCTGCCAGACGTTGGCGTACACCGCATAACCTACGGCGGCAAACAGAATACCGAGCAGCAGTAGCGTCATTGTCCACCCTGATAACCTACCTTGTCGCCACCATGGTTTAGGCGCTGCGCTGTGCCCTGATTGTGCGCCAGGCGGTGTTTTCAGCGACATAGTCAGCGTCGAGGCTACCGGACAGGATTCCACACAGGTCATACATCCTGTGCACTCAACGGTGCGTACCTGAATTAAGCGATCGACCGGAATATTCGACGGGCAGTTCTTTGCGCATTTGCCGCAATCGATGCAACTGTCGGCATTACGGCGGATCTTAAACGGCGAAAGCAAAGAGAACAGGCCAAGCAGTGCGCCATAAGGGCACAGATAACGGCACCACGCATTGCGAATAAACAGGCTCATGATGCTGATAACCGCCACCACGATGAGCGTCGTCGTGCCGATATTACGAAAGAAATCGAGCATCTTAACGTCGATAATCATGCCGTAGGCTGACATCAGAAAATACTGAATCCCCTGTGCTGGCATCGACAGGGCGATATACAGAAAGAAGCTCAGCAGCAGATATTTCAGGCTCAGCAAGGGGAGATCCAGCCAGCGCGGCAGGGTGAAGTTGCGACCCACTATTTTTTTGCCCAGATTACCTATCAGCTCAGACAGCGTACCCACCGGGCACAACCACGAGCAGAACGCTTTTTTTAACAGCAGACTCATCAGGATAAAGGCAACAAGCAGCAGCATGGAAGCAGCGTGAATGGGGGGAAGAAAGCCGGTTTCCAGTGTGTATCTGATATTCATCAGACCGGCAATGGGAAGCCATCCCTCAATACCGCCGGGCCTTGGGATATAAACGCTGGTACCGGCTGTTTCGAAATAGCGAACCCAATACCAGAACGTCACGCCAATATAGATATTGATAGCCAACAGGAGAAACTGGGTGGCTTTTCTCCAGCTACTGGCATTGCGCCAGTCATTCCACGGCAGTTTCCCTCCGACGGTACCAGGGCGGCGCTGCCAGCGCGTTTTCTTTTTCCCGTTCATGATCTTTTATTATCCCTCATATTTCCCCCTGCATTCAGGAAGACTCATCACCGGGATATGCTACCGCTATAAAGATATAGTGTATTTGATTTGCATCTTATTAATCGGCTGCCATTTTTATCACGCTAATGGACATGTATAAAAATAACAGCACGATATTTATCACAGGTCAGATAAATACCCTGAACGGGGTATTTATTTATCTGTGAGGGACGACAGTCATTCCCGGTACGTTTCTACGCGGTTACGGCCATGGCTTTTTGCCAGATAGAGCGCGCGATCGGCTTTATCAACCAGTTGTTTGTAGTCGGGGTGATAGTCATATTCGGCAACGCCGATACTGACGGTAATAGAGAAGGATTCAGTCATGGAAGCGGCGATACGTAGCTCGGCAATTTTCTTGCGCAGTGTTTCCAGAATAATCGAGGCCTGCGATTCGTCTGATTCGACCAGCAGGATCATAAACTCTTCACCACCATAGCGGAATACGTAATCGCTACTGCGGATGTGCTCATAAATAACGGCCGCGACGTTTTTCAGCGTCATATCGCCAGTATTATGTCCGTAGCTGTCGTTGATCTGCTTAAAATAATCAATGTCCAGCATTGCCAGGGTAAAGGGTTTTCGTGAATGTAACGCCAGCGAGATTTCACGGCGCATAATAGTTGGGATAAAGCGGCGATTAAGCAGCTGGGTCAGCGAATCTTTGCCATTTTCCTGTTTGACCAGCGCTTCAAACATTGAGGCGAGGAGAAAATGGATTTTGGCCGAGAGCTGTCGGATATCCTGCAATAAGCTCATCCGTTCGGTTTCGCCAGGTTGTTGCTGATTCGAGAGTGCCTGTGTCAGACGGTTATCGATTTCAGCGATCACGGATTCCATTTCTGCCAGCAGATTACCGCTGCCAAGAATGTGTTTTCCTTTATGGGAGAACCACATACCAAAATCTGAGTCCGCCAGGAATACCAGATCGCCGGACGGTAATCCGGTCGCAATGTTGTAGATAAACTGATTTTCCCAATCGGTAAACGAACGGATTTGCCGTTCGCGCTCGACGTTGACGTCGTCGTAAATGGTCTGCAGGCGATACTGCTCCTGCGTGTGCAGCGAGTTTTGATAGCTCGGAGAGTAGGAAACGGTCATGGCCTCCAGCGCAGTGTCCATCGCCAGACTGCTGAAACAGATAGCATCGGTCAACAGGCTGACAGAGTAGTCTGCCTTACTTTTCAGCAACTGATACAGCTCTTCTTTTAGCTTACGCGCACCGCGGTTAACCAGATCGATAGGCAGGCCGATACGGGCGTGTACCACACCAATTTCACGCTGTTTTGCCAGCAAGCGCGGGAGGTCTCCATATGCGCTGCCGAGCACGCTGCGCAACCAGTCAAACATACTGCCGCTCAGTCGCGTGCTGACCTGCTCCGTATTCAGAAACAACGCGCTCTCCGCATGAGAGAGCATGTAGTCATAAAAAACGGTCACTAAATGGCGGATCTCATCGTCGCTTAACCCTGTGAGGATCGTATGAACGTCAGGGGATGTCTGGCGTATTAGCGCCCGCCATTCTGTAAGGAGTAATGTGTCATTTACGGGATCAACCTGTTCCATCTCACAGCCACTCAAAATGTGATTGAAAAATTCAGGCGGTATTACGGACAATTACGTCACGATGGTCAAGTGAAACTCTCTTTACGCATTAACGATGGCAAATACCTTCATAAATCAGCCTTAAGGCGAAGACGCCGATAATGGCGCCAATTACCCGGCTGGCAATGCGCTGAATGCGACCATATGCACGACGCACCGCAGGAAGAGAAAACGCCTGACTGAGAAAAATACGCCAGATCACAGAAGAAAGCACAATGCCTGCCCATGCCATCAGCCTGGCCCAGGTCGGGGTTTCTGCGCTTAAGGTGACCGAGAAAATACTAATAAAAAACAGTACGGTTTGCGGATTGGATAAATCCGTTAACAGCCCGCGACGAAAGAATACATACCAGGGGGCGGAGATCGGCTGCTGTAACGTGGGCATTTGCGGTGTCGCCTGATGGCGTATGCTATTCCAGGCAAACCACAGTAAGTAGACACCGCCGACGATTTTTATCAGTGAGAATATCTCTTCACATTGGGTGATAAGCGTCGCCATACCAAACAGGCCAAGCCCGGAGTAGAACGCATCGCCCAGTGCCACGCCCAGACCGGTCATCACCCCCGCGCGTCGCCCTGACGCCAGGCTGGTTTGCACCACCACAAACAGGTTCGCGCCGGGGTTAAAAAAGGTTAAAACAAACAGGCTGACGGTGAGCACGACGGCGTGTAGCGGTTCCATAGGCAACCATTCCTCAAATATTCATAAAGTTAACACTATAATTTCAGCGAGCTGGTTGTTCTGAGGATCAACTCACACTGGCTATTGAAACTTTGAACCGGTTGCTGCGCTGATACTCGATGGGCGGTTTTTTCTGTGCCGCAAAATTTCTATATATTTATGCCGAGTGTGGATTTTTTATCCAGGCTGGACTAGTTATTAATCATCCTTGAATCGCGTTATCTCATGTTCAGGGATCGATGATGGCGTCATAACAAAACCTGGAGCTGGTCTATGAAAACTGGAATTAAAGTACTTATTGGTGCATTAGCTTTTGTCGTGACCAACGTATATGCAGCGGAATTTATGACAAAACTTGAGTTTGAAAAGGTTGAGTCGCAGTACACAAAAATCGGTGATATCTCAACGAGTAATGAAGTTTCTGTCGCAGATGCCAAAGAAGAGCTGCTGAAGAAAGCCGAAGAGAAAGGCGCCGATGTTGTGGTATTAACGTCCGGTCAAACGGATAATAAAATCCATGGCACCGCCAATATCTACAAGAAAAAATAATACGCTGCATTGAAAGATAAAGTACCCGCCCGCCTCTGTACTGGCGGGTTATTCTTTTAACCTGCGCCAAAACGTGGTTCGGCTGATACCGAGATATCGTGCCGCCGCTGTTTTATCACCGTTGAATTGTGCCAGTACCTGTTGTGGCGTCAGTGATAATGATATCTGGGGTATTTCGGCGACAATCGCCAGCTCTGGCAATAATTGCTGCAAGAAATGGACGTTAAGTTCTGGTTGTGGCTCGACGCTTAAAAATAATGCCAGACGCTCCATCATATTGCGCAGCTCACGAATATTCCCCGGCCAGTTGTAATTCAGCAGCATATGTTGGCTGAGCCCTAGTCCTTTACGCACAGGCTCAGAAAATGGCACATCCAATTCCGCCAGTGACTGTTTTAAAAAGCCTTCCGCCAGCGGTAAAATATCGGGTAGCCGTTCGCGTAGCGGGGGGAGTTTGAGGCGCAGAATGCTCAGGCGATAAAACAGATCGCGACGAAACTCGCCTTGTTTCATCTCTTGCTCCAGGTTGCAGTGCGTGGCGCTAATCACCCGTACCTCTACCGGAATGGGGTGATGTCCGCCTACCCGGGTGACCTCTTTTTCTTCCAGTACGCGCAGCAACCGGGTTTGTAGCGGCAACGGCATTTCACCTATCTCATCAAGAAACAGTGTCCCGCCGTGGGCGATTTCAAACAGACCCGCGCGTCCACCCCGCCGTGAGCCGGTAAAAGCACCATCCTCATAGCCGAACAACTCCGCTTCCAGTAAGGATTCGGTGATCGCCCCGCAGTTGACGGCAACAAACGGCGGTGAGGGTTTACCGCGTCGATTCTCCTGACGGGTGAAATATTCACGATGAATGGCCTGTGCCGCCAGCTCTTTCCCCGTACCCGTTTCGCCCTGAATCAGCACCGGCGCACGCGAACGGGCGTAGAGCATTATGGTGTGCCGCACCTGTTCCATCTGAGCAGAGTGACCGCGCATATCTCCCAGTGCATAGCGGGTGCGCAGCGTATCGCCAGAAGCGTATTGACCGTTTCGCCGCAGCGTCAGGCGCGTCATATCCAGCGCATCGACAAAGGCCTGGCGCACGGTAGCCGCTGAATAGATAAAGATGCCGGTCATACCCGCTTCTTCTGCCAGGTCGGTAATCAGCCCCGCGCCGACTACCGCTTGTGTACCGTTGGCCTTCAATTCGTTGATTTGCCCACGAGCATCTTCTTCAGTGATATAGCTGCGCTGTTCAAGCTGCAAATTGAAGGTCTTTTGAAAGGCGAGAAGCGCAGGGATAGTTTCCTGGTAGGTAATGACGCCAATCGACGAGGTGAGCTTTCCTGCTTTTGCCAGCGCCTGGAGCACGTCAAATCCGCTGGGTTTAATCAGGATCACCGGGATCGATAAACGGCTTTTCAGATACGCCCCGTTGGAACCCGCCGCAATGATCGCATCGCAACGCTCGGTAGCCAGTTTCTTGCGGATATAGGTGACCGCTTTTTCAAAACCCAACTGAATAGGGGTGATGGTCGCCAGATGGTCGAACTCCAGGCTGATGTCGCGAAACAGTTCGAACAGGCGGGTGACCGAAACCGTCCAGATAACCGGTTTGTCGTCGTTCACCCGCGGCGGAAGATGCGTATCAGCCATAACCAACCCAAAAAGTAAGGAACCGAGTATTAGGGTTTAGTTGTGTTTCATAAATGTTGCAATGAAACGTTAAGGCCAGTTTCATGAAACGATAGCTGACACGCTTTTAGCTTCAATTTATTCAGTACATATCCAATCTCTTGCTATTAATTTTGTTTTGATAAATTTCCTGCTACAGAAGGCCCGTAATTGACTGCTGTAAGTGTTCCTTGCTCCATAAGTAAGACTCGATCTGCTGATGCCAGTGTTTCAGGCCTGTGAGCTATCAATAGTATTGGAAGCCCGATTTGGCGTAGTGTTTGACTGATAATGATTTCACTTTCTACATCTAGGTGGCTTGTTGCTTCATCTAGTAATAAAAAAAGCGGTTTTTTGTATAATGCTCTGGCAAGGAGTATTCGTTGCTTTTGTCCCCCTGATAGCCCACTACCGTTTTCACCAATTAATGTCTGATATCCCATGGGCATTGCTACTATGTCGTCATTGATTAAGACCAGTTGCGCACAGTGAATCATTCTTTCGTGGTTTTTTTCTTCATGAAAGAAGATTATGTTGTCAGCTATTGAGCCTCGAAACAAAATATCATTTTGAAGAACAGTTCCGATATTTTTGCGTATGTGTAAATAATCTGGGTGGTTGTTTTTTATACCAAGAGTTTGTATTGAGCCTTCAGTTGGATGGTCAATTCCTAAGATAATATTTAATAAGGTTGACTTCCCACATCCGGGTTTTCCTGTGATGGCTAAAATTTCTTTTGGGTTCAGGGTTAGGGATAATTTATTGAATAATAATGATTTTTCCCCTTTGTGATGAAACGAAATATTTTCGACTACCACTGGGTACTCCGCTTTTATTTTTGGTGTTTGGGCGATACTTGCGTTAAAAATTGGAAACTGGTCGTGTTTTAACTCAATACTAGTTTGAGCTGCATTATCCTCTCTTTGAGTCATGACAATATCTGCAAGACGCTCATTGTAAATGTCAAGTAAGCACCAGGAAAAAATAGAGTTAGTTAGGCTACTAATACTGGATGAAAATCGGGTATGAAAAGAGAGATAGGCTACAAGCATACCTACGGTGAAATTGCCATCTAAAACTTCTCCTGCGCCTTTCCATAGAATAATCACGGAAGCAATGCTTTTTGTGAGAGTATTGGCAATATCAAATCCCATGATGAGTCGGCTTTCTTGCAACTGTGTATTTCTTCTCGATACATTGAGATTCAGCCAGGCAGCTTCTCTGTGTGCTGTAACGCCATTTACTCTGAGGCTTAAAATCCCATTTAAAGTTTCCAGAAAATAACTTGACTCCCGAGCTTCAGCATCCCAGGCATCCTCCGTTGCCTGCCGTATAGCTGGATGCCAAAGAATTCTCAATATCCCGTAAACCAAAGCTGATAATAATGCAATTAGGGTCATTGTTGGGCTGTATAGCAACATCATACTTAACGATGTTATAAGCAAAAGAAAGTCGAGAATACCGCCGAGTACTTGTAAGGTTAGAGCTTGCTGAATGTTATTTATGGCATTGAAACGAGCTTCAACACTTCCTTGGCTTCTGGCATTAAACCATGTGAGAGGAAGCCTCAATAGATGATGAAAAACGTTAGCAGTCCATTGCATGTTAAAATTTACAGACATGTTTATAATGGTTAATTGTCTGGCAAGGGAAAGTAACAACTGTGTTATAGATAGTAAAAATAAAGAAATAACAATAACAGTTAATAGGTTTTCATCTGCTGCAACTAAAACTTCATCAATAACAATTTGATTAATTAATGGTCCAGTAAGAGTGATTATTTCTAGTGCCAGTGCGAAAATTATTATGCGAAGCATGGAAGGAAATAACCCTTTAGTCTTTCCTGTTAACTGCCTTAATCGTATTTTTGTTTTTTCATTGTGAGGTGTAAAATTATTATTTGGAGTTAGTTCGAGTGCGATTCCTGTGAAATGTTTCCCTGCTTCTGAGACAGAAATAGATAACTTTCCTTTATCGGGATCATGGATTGTCAACTTATTATTGCGAACCTTACATAGTACAACAAAATGATTCATGTTCCAATGAAGTATGCAGGGAAGATTGAGTGATTTAAGATCGTTTGGTTCCAATCTAACTGGTCGAGATGAAAAATTGATATCTGATGCACAATCAATTAAACGCTGTAGAGTCATCCCTTGCGTGCTTATATTAAAACGGTTACGAAGTGTGGGTAGATCAATTAATAGCCCATGCCAGCTGGATATCATCGCCAGGCAAGCTAAACCACATTCCGCAGATTCTGTTTGTCTTATAATTGGGGGAGACTTTCTATCGTTCAATTTTGTTTTTATCATCATATTTTTCCTTTGAGAGACCAGATTGGTTCTGTTAGCCATTCCCATAAGTATCTGGTGTCCAGGCTGACATCCCCTTCAAGCAGCATTCCTGGTCGGAGTGTTTCTTTTTTTCCATAGGCCAGAATATAGGATAATTTAGGTTCAACAATTACACGATAGTGCCCTTCGTTAACCGTCCAGGTTAGAGGTGTAATTGAGAGTAAATCTGATGGTGATAACGTTGTTCGACTTATTTCACGAATAACACCGTATTGAACACCAAATTTCTGATATGGGAAAGCCTGAAATCTTAATGATACTTTCTGATTCGCACGTATAAAGCCTGCATTCTGGCTGGTTGCATAAAGCTCGATTTGAAGTTTTGTATTCTCAGGTATTAATGTTAATGCAGGTTCATATGCTTTGACTGATTGTCCTTGTTTTACAAGAATGGCCGCCACTGTACCTGAGACAGGTGCTGTCAATGCAAAATTTTCTTGGCTGGAAATTTCGACTTGTTGTTTTCGTATCTCTTGTAACTGTCTTTCTAATTCTGTATTCCTACTTTGCCCTTGAAGAGTAAGATGTGAAAGATTATCTTTGGTAGTGTCTAGTAAAGTGTGAAGTTGTAGAAGTAATTGGCGTTGGTTTTCCACATTTTCTTTTGCTGCTGTTTCTTCTATCTGTTTCTGTTGATACTCAGTATCAGATACATATTTTTGTTTAATAAGTTTCTGATAACGTTTTACGGTCGCGGATGAAAGCTCTACTTGGTTTTTTGCTAGTGATAACCTGTGTTCTGCACTTTTTATTTGTAATGAAATTAATGGGATTCGCTGTTTTGCTGCTTGCTGTTGTTGATTGTTGTCAAGTTTTTCAAGATTTTGCTGTGTGGTAAGCATTGCATATTGAGCTTGCAATGATTGATTTATTATTGCGAATGTTCCAGTCCCCTGACGATCATAATGTTCGCCACTGATATGATAAAGCAATTGTCCCTTTTCTACATGATCACCCTCTTTGACTGTTAATTTTGTTACATGGCCATTAAATTTTGGAGTTATTTTTATCAAGCCTGATGAAGGCATTACTATTCCAGTGAGACGAGCTTTTCTCGTATACTCTCCAAAGGTAACAAATATAGCTAACATAATTATTAGTAAGATGGTTGCAATAGTGCTAATAGTCATACACAGTGAAGACTGTATGAGAATATCTCCGGTTGTTACTCTATAGTGATTATCGAGAACTTCTTTTCTGAATAATTCCATCATTTAAATCTATAGTTTATAAAGCGTATTGATATTAGGCCATTCATGTATTTTGTGAATGACTGGGTGTGCATATTATTAATAGATTTAACAGCGTGTTTGTGTCAAGTCCTGTTAAATAAAAGTGTTGTTACTTTGAATGCTTTTTTGACTTGTATTCGCGCAAAAAATGTATTTGAGGTTTGTTATTAAAGAGTTTTTAATTTTGCGGTGAATGTCTCAAAAATATAATTAATTTTAATTGCTTATTTGCTGGTATATACTTTTATGTTAAAAGTGTTAGTGAGGTAATCGTCCGTTTTTATTGAAAGGAGTAATTGAGTATGAGTATAAGGGAATTATCATTAATGGAAATAGGTTGCGTATCAGGTGGGAACGCGAACTCAAATTATGAGTCGGGAAGGAACGCAGGTAGCTCTTCTTCCAGAAACAATAACAAAAATGGTGGTAGTAGCAATCGTTCAGGTTTTTACGGAAGTTTAGGGCAGGATGTGACAGACTGTAATAATGGCATTATTGGCGGGGCTATTGCAGGTATAATGGGAGGTCCTGCTGGAATGGCTTTAGGTATCATGGGCGGGGGGTTGGCGGGCGGTTGTTTTTCTAATGGTGGCAAGAATAGTAATGGTGGAGGAACTGGTACTAACAGTAATTGTAATTCTGGAGGCATGGGGGGTGTTTGCAGATAAAAAATTGAAAATAATGGAGGGATACCTCCATTATTGATAATGGTTGATAAATATGATGAAAAAAATAATAAGATTAGCTGGGGTCTTTGTTGCTGTGTTAATCGCTTCTTCTGTACTTAGTGGGGCTGGAGTGGCATTTACAGAGACCTGGTATCCAGCTCCAGAGGTATTCTCAAAATTTATCTTGGTGATCTCAACAATGTTATTTTTTGTTAAAATATTATTGAAGGCTGCAAATAAATTTTAATGTCAAAAGTATGAACCATACTTTTGGAAAAATGCGAGATGCCTTGTGTGGTTAAAATCAAGTAATTTAAATTTAACTCTGTTTCAAAAATGTTTCAACGAAACGTTTAATACCGTTCCGTTGAAACATTAACATATTATGTTATTTGAAGTTTTTATTGCATTGTTATTATAATGCATTGTTATTAATAGTTTTTTTGAAAAAATTTCTCATAAAATTTTTTTGGCATACCCCTTGCTTTAAGTAAATCAACTAATGATAACAAGTTGATAACAAGAGGACGGGATATGTCTCTACACTCCCCAGGGCTGGCGTTTCGCGCCGCGCTCAGCAAAGAAAATCCATTACAAATCGTTGGCGCCATCAACGCCAATCACGCTCTGCTGGCCCAACGCGCCGGGTATCAGGCGATTTACCTCTCCGGCGGCGGCGTCGCGGCGGGGTCTCTGGGTCTGCCGGATCTTGGTATTTCTACCCTTGATGATGTGCTGACCGATATTCGTCGCATTACTGATGTTTGCCCGCTGCCGCTGCTGGTGGATGCAGATATCGGGTTTGGATCGTCAGCGTTCAACGTGGCGCGTACCGTGAAGTCGATTTCCAAAGCTGGGGCTGCCGCGCTGCATATTGAAGATCAAATCGGCGCCAAGCGCTGCGGTCATCGCCCGAACAAAGCGATCGTCTCTAAAGAAGAGATGGTCGACAGGATCCGCGCCGCGGTGGATGCACGTCCCGATCCTAATTTTGTCATCATGGCGCGAACCGACGCGTTGGCGGTGGAAGGGTTAGAGGCTGCCATCGATCGCGCCCAGGCGTATGTCGAAGCAGGCGCGGACATGCTGTTTCCGGAAGCCATCACCGAGCTTGCGATGTACCGCCAGTTTGCCGATGCGGTGCAGGTGCCGATCCTCGCCAACATTACCGAATTTGGCGCTACGCCGCTGTTCACCACCGATGAATTGCGCAGTGCGAACGTCGCGATGGCGCTGTATCCGTTGTCGGCCTTTCGCGCCATGAACCGTGCTGCGGAAAAAGTTTACAACGTGCTGCGCCAGGAAGGCACGCAAAAGAGTGTGATCGACATTATGCAGACGCGCAACGAACTGTACGAAAGCATCAATTACTACCAGTTCGAAGAGAAACTCGACGCGCTGTACACCAAAAAGTAGGCCGGATAAACGTAGTGCCATCCAGCATTGCCTGATGGCGGCTGCGCCTTATCAGGCCTACTCGCACACCCTCAGCACCCTACACATTACAATAATGACGAGGACAACATGAGCGACACAACGATCCTGCAAAATAGTACCCATGTCATTAAACCTAAAAAATCGGTTGCGCTGTCCGGCGTTGCCGCCGGAAATACCGCGCTGTGTACCGTCGGTAAAAGCGGTAACGATTTACACTATCGTGGCTACGATATTCTCGACCTGGCGCAGCAGTGCGAATTTGAAGAAGTCGCGCATCTGCTGATCCACGGGAAATTACCTACCCGCGATGAACTCACCGCCTATAAAAGCAAACTCAAAGCGCTGCGCGGACTGCCCGCTAACGTGCGCACTGTGCTGGAAGCGCTGCCTGCCGCCTCGCATCCGATGGACGTGATGCGCACCGGCGTCTCCGCGCTGGGCTGTACGCTGCCGGAAAAAGAAGGTCATACCGTCTCTGGCGCGCGCGATATTGCCGACAAGCTACTGGCGTCGCTCAGTTCGATCCTTCTGTACTGGTATCACTACAGCCATAACGGCGAGCGTATTCAGCCGGAAACTGACGATGATTCCATTGGCGGTCACTTCCTGCATCTGCTGCATGGCGACAAGCCGTCGCGAAGCTGGGAAAAAGCGATGCATATTTCGCTGGTGTTGTACGCCGAACACGAATTTAACGCCTCCACCTTTACCAGCCGCGTGATTGCCGGGACCGGCTCCGATATGTATTCCGCGATTATCGGCGCGATTGGCGCACTGCGTGGACCGAAACACGGCGGGGCGAATGAAGTGTCGCTGGAGATCCAACAGCGCTACGAAACGCCGGACGAAGCCGAAGCGGATATTCGTAAACGCGTGGAAAACAAAGAAGTGGTGATTGGTTTTGGTCATCCGGTTTACACCATCGCCGACCCGCGCCATCAGGTGATCAAGCGCGTGGCGAAACAGCTTTCTCAGGAAGGTGGTTCGCTGAAAATGTACAACATCGCCGACCGTCTGGAAGACGTAATGTGGGAAACGAAAAAGATGTTCCCCAACCTCGACTGGTTCTCGGCGGTTTCTTACAACATGATGGGTGTCCCCACCGAAATGTTCACCCCGCTGTTTGTCATCGCCCGCGTTACCGGCTGGGCGGCGCATATCATCGAACAGCGCCAGGACAATAAAATTATCCGTCCTTCCGCCAATTACACCGGCCCGGAAGATCGCGAATTTGTCCCGATTGAAAAACGTTGCTAATTCAAAAACCTCTAAAGATAAAAAACAGGAAATGTACCCTATGTCCGCACATATTTCGAACGTCCGCCCGGAATTTGACCGTGAAATCGTTGATATTGTTGATTACGTCATGAACTACGAGATCACCTCGAAGGTGGCGTATGACACCGCGCATTATTGCCTGCTTGATACCTTAGGCTGCGGCCTGGAAGCGCTGGAATATCCGGCCTGTAAAAAACTGCTGGGGCCGGTCGTCCCAGGTACAGTGGTACCGAACGGCGTGCGCGTACCTGGCACCCAGTTCCAGCTCGACCCGGTGCAGGCGGCGTTTAACATCGGTGCGATGATCCGCTGGCTGGACTTTAACGATACCTGGCTTGCCGCTGAGTGGGGTCATCCTTCCGATAACCTCGGCGGTATTCTGGCGACAGCTGACTGGTTGTCACGCAATGCGGTGGCGGCGGGAAAAGCACCGTTAACCATGAAAAAAGTGCTGACCGGCATGATTAAAGCCCACGAAATTCAGGGCTGTATCGCGCTGGAAAACTCCTTTAACCGCGTTGGACTCGATCACGTCCTGCTGGTGAAAGTCGCCTCGACCGCCGTTGTTGCCGAAATGCTCGGATTGACCCGCGATGAGATCCTCAATGCGGTGTCGCTGGCGTGGGTCGACGGACAGTCGCTGCGCACCTATCGCCATGCCCCGAATACCGGCACGCGTAAATCCTGGGCAGCAGGCGATGCGACCTCGCGCGCGGTACGTCTGGCATTGATGGCGAAAACCGGTGAGATGGGGTATCCATCCGCGTTGACGGCGAAAACCTGGGGCTTTTACGACGTCTCCTTCAAAGGCGAATCGTTCCGCTTCCAGCGCCCGTACGGCTCATACGTGATGGAAAACGTGCTGTTTAAAATCTCCTTCCCGGCAGAGTTCCACTCACAAACAGCGGTTGAAGCGGCGATGACGCTGTATGAACAACTGCAGGCGGCGGGTAAAACGGCGGCGGATATCGAAAAAGTCACCATTCGTACGCACGAAGCCTGTATCCGCATCATCGATAAAAAAGGCCCGCTGAATAACCCAGCGGACAGGGATCACTGCATTCAGTACATGGTGGCTATCCCACTGCTGTTCGGACGCTTAACCGCGGCTGATTACGAAGACGGCGTGGCGCAGGACAAGCGCATCGATGCCCTGCGCGAGAAGATCAACTGCTTCGAAGATCCGGCCTTTACCGCCGATTACCACGATCCGGAAAAACGCGCCATCGCCAACGCCATCACCCTGGAGTTCACCGACGGTTCACGCTTTGAAGAAGTGGTGGTGGAATATCCTATCGGCCACGCGCGTCGTCGTACTGACGGCATGCCGAAACTGGTCGAAAAATTCAAAATCAACCTGGCGCGTCAGTTCCCGACCCGTCAGCAGCAGCGCATCCTGGATGTCTCCCTGGACAGAACTCGCCTGGAGCAGATGCCGGTCAATGAGTATATGGATCTCTTCATTATTTAAACCAGCGTGCAGCAAGGCGTAAGTTCAACAGGAGAGCATTATGTCTTATAGCGATTTTTATCAGCGTTCGATTACGCAACCGGAGTCGTTCTGGGCCGAGCAGGCCCAGCGTATTGACTGGCAGCAGCCGTTTGCTCAGGTACTGGATCATCGTCATCCGCCGTTTGCTCGTTGGTTTTGTGGCGGGACGACTAATCTGTGCCATAACGCCATCGACCGTTGGCTGGAGAAACAGCCCGAGGCGCTGGCGCTGATTGCGGTGTCATCCGAAACCGAAGAAGAACGCACGTTTACCTTTCGTCAGTTGTATGACGAGGTAAACGTCGCGGCGGCAATGCTGTTGTCGCTGGGCGTACAGCGCGGCGATCGGGTGCTGGTGTATATGCCGATGATCGCCGAGGCGCACATTACGCTGCTGGCCTGTGCGCGCATTGGGGCGATCCATTCGGTGGTGTTCGGCGGCTTCGCATCGCACAGCGTGGCGGCGCGCATCGACGACGCCAGACCGGTGGTTATCGTCTCGGCGGATGCCGGGGCGCGCGGGGGCAAGATCGTGGCGTATAAAAAGCTGCTCGATGATGCGATCGAGCAGGCGCAGCACCAGCCGCGTCATGTGGTGCTGGTCGATCGTGGTCTGGCGAAAATGGCGCGGGTCGAGGGGCGTGACCTCGACTTTGCCGCCCTGCGCCAACAGCATCTCGGCGCGCGGGTGCCGGTGGTCTGGCTGGAATCGAATGAAACCTCCTGCATTCTCTATACCTCCGGAACAACCGGTAAACCGAAAGGCGTGCAGCGTGATGTGGGCGGCTATGCGGTAGCGCTGGCAACCTCAATGGACACCATTTTTGGTGGTAAAGCGGGCGGCGTGTTCTTCTGCGCGTCGGATATTGGCTGGGTGGTGGGACATTCCTATATCGTGTATGCCCCGCTGCTGGCGGGGATGGCGACGGTGGTGTACGAAGGGTTGCCAACGTATCCGGACTGCGGCGTATGGTGGAAAATTGTTGAGAAGTATCAGGTCAGCCGGATGTTCTCGGCCCCGACCGCCATCCGCGTGCTGAAGAAATTTCCGACCGCGCAAATCCGCAATCACGATCTCTCCTCGCTGGAGGTGCTGTATTTGGCCGGCGAGCCGCTGGATGAACCGACCGCCAGTTGGGTAACCCAAACGCTGGGTGTTCCGGTTATCGACAACTACTGGCAGACCGAATCTGGCTGGCCGATTATGGCGATTGCCCGCGGGCTGGACGACCGACCGTCGCGCCTGGGCAGTCCTGGCGTGCCGATGTACGGCTACAACGTGCAACTCCTCAATGAAGTGACTGGCGCACCTTGTGCGGCAAATGAGAAGGGCATGCTGGTGATTGAAGGGCCGCTGCCGCCGGGCTGTATTCAGACCATCTGGGGCGATGACGAACGCTTTGTGAATACCTACTGGTCGCTGTTCTCCCGTCAGGTGTACGCCACTTTTGACTGGGGCATTCGTGACGACGACGGTTACTACTTCATTCTGGGGCGTACAGATGACGTGATCAATGTCGCCGGACACCGGCTGGGCACGCGCGAGATAGAAGAGAGTATCTCCAGCTATCCGAACGTTGCTGAGGTAGCGGTAGTGGGGGTGAAAGATGCGCTAAAAGGGCAGGTGGCCGTCGCGTTTGTCATTCCAAAGCAGAGTGACAGTCTGGAAGACCGCGACATTGCGCATTCTGAAGAGAAGGCGATTATGGCGCTGGTGGACAGCCAGATTGGTAACTTTGGCCGTCCGGCACATGTCTGGTTTGTGTCACAACTGCCGAAAACACGCTCCGGAAAAATGCTCAGGCGTACGATCCAGGCGATCTGCGAAGGCCGCGATCCTGGCGATCTGACCACCATTGACGATCCGACATCGTTACAGCAAATCCGCCAGGCGATCGAGGAGTAGGGCGTTGACGGATGGCGGCTTCGCCTTATCCGGCCTACGAAACCGCGCACCGTAGGCCGGATAAGCCGCGAAGCGGCGCTATCCGGCAAAAGCAACGTGGTTAGCGCCAACTCAACTGATAATGATAGCGCCCTGCGCTCAACTGAAATTCCGGCGACACTGAAGGGCTCCACGAATCATCCCCGCCGACGCCCATATGGAAACCGTCAATGTTGAGCCATGTTCCGGCTTCAGGCTGCAGCAGATGGCGATGGCTGGTTTCCATCAGTTGCTTCTGGCTGTAACGGCTGATGTTGAACTGGAAGTCACCACGCCACAGATGCTCCCCGTAGCGTAATTCGCGTGTCCCGCAGCGCAGGCCGTTTTCACTCGGGAAGACGTACGGCGTATACATCTCATCCAGCGTCAGATCCCAACGATCAAAACAGGCAGCGCTCAGGCGATCCGGGTAGTTCTCATGCGGCCCAAGGCCTAACCAGTTCACCCGTTCAGCCACCTGTGCCAACTGGCAGCTCAGACCGATACGCGCCGGGTGCGGCGTTCCACTGGCCACATCGATATCCACTGTAATCTGCATCTCGCCGTGGCCGTCGAGATGGTACGACTTACGGCTGACAAACAGCGTTTTGCCCTGATACTGCCAGGCATGCGCGTTGGTGATAAGGATGCTGTCTGACAGCGCTTCGGCCTCGCATTGCAATAGCCATGGCTCAGCATGGTAATGGCCTGCGGCCTTCCAGCGTTCGACCCAGGCATTAGGATCGATGCGGGTTACTTCGCTGATGCCGATGTCGTTATCCAGCGGCGCGCGGGTAAACTGATCGATTAACGGTGCTAACAGCTGTGCTTTTTCGGCCAGCCAGTATTGCGTCAGTAAGCCCGTACGGCGGCAGAATTCCCAGCGTTTATCACTGACGATTACCGTAAACGTGTCATCGCGGGTCGTCAGCTGTGGCGCTGTGCTGGCGCGAGGTTTAAGCGCCAGACTGAGTTTCTCTTCCAGCTTCCACTGCTGCCAGGCACTGATATGCCCGGCGTCTGACCACGCAGTAGCCTGGGGTTGTTCCACGCGAACCGTCAGCCACAGCTGACCTGCGGTTTCTGGCATCGGGACATCTGGCAGGGTAATCACCTGGCGACCCTGTGGAGCGATATCCAGAACGATTTCTCCGGCGGCCAGCGGGTTGCCGTCCTGGGCAATAGACCAGTGCAGAACTTCGTTATCGCTGCGGCGGAACAGATATTCGCTGGTCACTTCAATCTGGCGTTCAGCGCCCGGCAGTAACGTGAACTGGAAAAACTGCTGTTCATGTTTGGCCTCGTATAACGCCGGGTGTGGGGTACGATCGGCGAACACCAGTCCGTTCATGCAAAACTGACGATCGTTAGGCGTGTCGCCAAAATCCCCGCCGTAGGCGGACCACGGATTACCGTTGTCGTCATATTTAATGAGCGACTGATCGACCCAGTCCCAGACGAATCCTCCTTGCAGACGCGGATACTGGCGGAATGCCTGCCAGTATTTGGCATAGCCGCCGAGGCTGTTACCCATCGCGTGAGCATATTCGCAGAGGATCAACGGACGCTGCTCGCCGGGCATCGACAGCCACTTTTTAATCGACCATTTGGGGACGGCGGGGAAGGGCTGATCCTGATCGACGCGGGCGTACATCGGGCAAATAATGTCGGTGGCTACGGTATCCGCACCGCCGCCTTCGTACTGCACCGGGCGAGAGGGATCTTCCGATTTCAGCCAACGATACAGCGCGTCGTGGTTCGCGCCGTGACCGGACTCATTGCCCAACGACCAGATGATGATACTTGGGTGATTGCGGTCACGCTGTACCATGCGCGTGACGCGCTGGCTCATGGCGGGAAGCCATGTTGGGTCATCGCTCAGGCGATTCATGGGCACCATACCGTGGGTTTCGATATTGGCCTCATCCACCACATACAGGCCGTAGCGGTCGCACAGGGTGTACCATCGCGGGTGGTTTGGGTAATGCGAACAACGTACGGCGTTGAAGTTATTCTGCTTCATCAGGATGATGTCTTGCACCATCGTCGCCTCATCCATCACCTGGCCGTTGATCGGATGGTGCTCATGGCGGTTGGTACCGCGAATCAACAGCGGCTTACCATTGAGTAACAGCAGTCCGTTTTCAATGCAAACCTGACGAAAGCCGACGTCACAGGCCTCGGCTTCAATCAGCGTACCGTCAGCGGTATGTAGCTGCACAACGGCGCGGTACAGATTAGGCGTTTCGGCACTCCACAACGCCGGGTGTTCAACGTTGAGGCGCAGCGTAGTGCGTTCGTGATAAGCGCCGCGTTCATCAACAATCTCGCTGCCGAGTGGGGAAGTCGTTTCGGCTGTGAGCGTTTCTCCCTCCCACAATTGCAGGGCTACGCGTAAATCTTCGCTCGCGTTGCCCCCCACTCTGACTTCCACTGCCAGCGTGGCGCGGCTGAAGTCGCTGTTAAAACGGGTATTAATGCGCAGGTCGCGAATTTGCGTTGTGGGTTTATGCAGCAAAGAAACGTCGCGAAAGATGCCGCTCATGCGCCACATATCCTGATCTTCCAGATAGCTGCCATCGCTCCAGCGCAGCACCATGACGGCCAGGCGGTTTACGCCGTGCAGCAGATAATCGCTAAGATCGAATTCAGACGGCAGGCGGCTGTCCTGACCGTAGCCGACCCAACGACCGTTGCACCACAGATGAAACGCGGAGTTCACGCCGTCAAAAATAATGCGCGTCTGACCCTCATCTAACCATGCATCTTCGACACTAAATGTGAGCGAGTAACATCCTGTGGGGTTCTGCGTCGGAACAGAGGGCGGATTGACCGGGAACGGATAGGTGATATTGGAGTAGATTGGCGCATCATAACCGCTCATCTGCCAGTTAGACGGCACGCAGAGGGCAACGGCCTGCGGTAAATCATGCTCAAGCCAGCTTTCTGGCACTGCCTCTGGTGCGACAAACCAGGCGAACTGCCACTCGCCGTTTAACGAAATTCGTTGGGGTGAGGGTCGGTTGTTACGGGCATCATCCACGCAGCGCCAGCTACAAAACGGCGGATGTGCCTCCAGACGGTTTATCTGTGTGACGCCGGGGTTTTCCCAGTCACGGCGCGTCAGTACGGCGGCGAGTGAGTCCGAGCTCAGAGTCATAGCGGTATCTCATGTTTGTTATTCGCTCACAATTTAATAAACATAAGGCGTGCGGTGAGACGCTGTAAAGCCGGGCGGGTTTAATGGGTGAACTGACTCACAGTAATTAGCGTTTACCGGATGGCAGCAGAGAGACCTGACGCGCCAGTTGCATCAACGACTCCGCCAGCACCTGAGGCGTGACGGTTTGTGTGGCAGGCGGCAGTACGGTTTTCCGTTCGACCAGCGTGACCGGCAGCAGCAGATTGCCGGGGGCGGACATACCCTGCGTAAGCTGCAACAGCCTGTCAACGCTGGTCTGTCCGAGAGCGGGGAAATCCTGCCTGATGGTGGTCAGCGGCGGGATGTAGCAGGCGCTGTCTTCGGTGTCGTCGTAGCCGATCACGGAGATGTCCGCTGCAACTCGCAGCCCAGACTCGCTGATTGCCCGCATTGCGCCCAGCGCCATTTGATCGTTGGCGACCAGCATAGCGCTTGGAATGATTCCGTCGTTAAGCATGTGCATGGTTTGATGAAAGCCGGACATGGCGCTCCAGTCACCTTCACGTTCTGCAATGGGACGTAGCTGGTAGTGAGCCAGATATTTATGCCACCCCGCATGGCGAAGCCTTGCCGAAACCGAAGTGTGCGACCCGCTCAGCAGGGCGATCCGCTGATGTCCATGCTGTACAAGATGTTCAACGCCGAGGCGTGCGCCGTCATCATGGGAGAAAACGACGCTATTAATTGGCGCCTGGTCAGAGACATCGAGAAAAATTACCGGCACCGTACCGCAGGCGGCGGCCACGGCAATGGCATCTTCTTCATCCAGCGGATAGTTGATGATAAGCCCGGTTACGCGTTGAGAAAGCAGGTTGTGTACCGCGGCTTTACACGCCTCAACGCCACTGCGCTCAACCATGGCGATCACCACGCTGGCGCCTGACTGGTCGGCGCGGGATTTTATGGCGGCAACGATTTGCGAGGGGGCGTGCAGGGCAAGGTTTGCCGTCACGACGCCAATCAGCGGCGTCTGTTTGCCTGCCAGTTGCTGCGCGACGCGGTTAGGAATGTAATTGAGCTCCGCCATCGCGGCCTCAACTTTTTGTCGGGTTTTTGTGGAAACGTGGCTGGCCTGATTTACGACGCGTGAGACGGTCTGGTAAGAGACGCCTGCATGGTCTGCGACATCGTATAGCGTTACCGGTTTCACGTTTATCACCCCTGTCATGACGTTATCTGCGCGCTATGATGCCACAGCGGGACGGTTTTGGGGGATTTACGCATAGGTTCTGCGAGGCGCATTCCAGGGTTGCGGATCGTGTGCTGGAGGATTTATCGTCGTTAAGCTTAACGGAATAAAAAGTGAGGACATCGTGAGCGACTCTGCGGCAAATAATATTCTGTCCATCTACCGACGCCATGCTGAGGCTTTTGCCCGCCAGCGTTCGCGCGCGCTGTTTGAAAAAAACTGGCTGGATAAGTTCATCGCGGTGATGGGCGGGCAGGGCCATATTGTGGATATTGGCTGCGGAAACGGTCAGCCGATTGCGGGTTATTTTATCCAGCAAGGTTTTCAACTGACGGGGGTTGATGGTTCCCCGGAAATGCTGGCGCGGGCGCGGCACTCTTTTCCCGCACAGCGCTGGCTGGAGCAGGATATGCGCGAGCTGGCCCTTAACGAGACATTCGACGGTCTGATCGCCTGGGACAGTTTTTTCCATTTAACCCAGTTGGACCAGCAAAAGATGTTCCCCATTTTTGACCGGCTCAGTCATCCCGGCAGCGCGCTGATGTTTACCAGCGGCACGGACAACGGCATCGCTATGGGACAATTTGAGGGCGAGCCGCTGTTTCATGCCAGCCTCGCGCCTGATGAGTACCACGCATTGCTGTCGGCGCACGACTTTACGGTGATTGAGAGGGTGATGGAAGATCCGCACTGTACCGGGCACACCATCTGGCTGGCGCAAAAAAGAGGTTAATCGCCGTGAAAAGTTTTACGCCATTCAGCCGGGCTGACGCCGAAGCGGGATTTAAAATGCTGCCGCCAGGTGACGGGCGACTGAAAACCAACTTGTTCGGCGATGCGTTCAACGGGTAACTGACTGGACTCCAGCATGATCTGGCTGCGGCGCAGGCGCTCGGTAATCAGCCATTCGGCCACGCTCGACCCGGTGGCCTTCATAAAATGACGGGTGAGAGTGCGACGACTCATCATCACCCGCTGCGCCAGAACGTCGAGATTATGCGGTTCGTGGAGATGTTGGCGCAAATAGTCGAGCAGGGCGTTGATGCGTTGATCCTGGGTATTTTTCGCTACAGGTTGTTCGATAAACTGCGCCTGACCGCCCTCACGATGCGGTGGCACAATCATCCGTCGGGCAATCTGATTCGCCACCGTGCTGCCAAAACGCTGACGGATGACATACAGACAGCAATCCAGCGCGGCGGCGGTACCTGCTGAGGTAATAATGCCGTCGTCATCCACGTACAGTGCGTTGATATCCAACTGGGCCGCCGGAAAGCGCGCCTGAAAATCCTGCTCGAACTCCCAGTGCGTAGCCGCCCGTTTACCATCCAGTAACCCCGCATAGCCGAGGACAAACGCGCCCAGACACAGCCCGACAATCTGCGCGCCGTTTTGTCGCGCGCGGTTGAGCGCATCAAGCAGGCTTTGTGGCGGACGATGCGCGGTGGTGCCCCAGTAAGGGATCACCACGATGTCGGCAGCCTCCAGAGCGTCATAGCCGTGGGTTGCGGTAACGGAGAAACCATCCTGCGAAGAGATGATGCCCGGTTTTTCCCCGCACATCTGCACCTCAAAGCGCTTTTTCGCCGCCATTTTGTCACTGAAAATGATGCACGGCACCGAGAAGTGAAACGGGCTGAAATCTTCCACGGCAACAATGGCGACGTTAAGCGGCTGCATACGATTCCTTTGTAGAAATTAAAATGTCAGGGTTTCACCATCTTCCGGCACGTTGACATATTGCACAATCTGGTTGTCGCGGGCGTACTCTTTCAGTGTCGCGCGGGTCAACAGACAATGGTTAATCGCCTCCATATGGGTCGCCACAATTTGTGCTTCGGGTAAGGTGAAGTGGGTTTTCAGCACATCTTCCGCGCCCATGATAATTGGGCCAAAACCGATGACGTGGGCAAAACCCGCGTTCAGAACCACCACGCCTGGCTGGAAGGTATGCATGTTGGCTTCCACCTCGTCGCGCCAGACGGTGTCCCCGACCAGATACAGCGTTTTTTCCGCCGGATGCATAAAGATAACGCCACAGGCATCACCCAGGCGCTCTGCCATTTGTGGAATGGCATAGGCGCGATCTGAGCCGTGCTGGCCGCCGGTTTTACGTAGAGTGATAGCGCCGACCACGGTATTTTGCGTCAGCACGGTGAGTTGTGTGAAACCCTGCTCCCGCAGTACGTGTGCATCATGGTCATTTTGCACATAGATTGGTTTGTCTTTCGGCACGATGCGCGCCGCAGCTTCATCCCAGTGGTCTTCATGCAGATGGGTGACGATCAGCGCATCGACATTAAGCAGGGTATCAATGTCGATGGGCAGATCGACGGTTGGGTTGCGAATTTCGGCACGTGCTGTTCCGGCAAAACCCGGATATGCGCCTTTCGCGGCCAGCATAGGATCGACCAGAAAAGTCATTCCACCAAAGGTGATGTGCTGCGTAGCGTTACGGATTTGCGTGATGTTCATGGTGTGCGCTCTGCGTGTTGGGTCAGTGGTGTCATCGTAGAGTGTTATCCAGAAGATGAATGTGGGCAAATGGGCGACTAACGATGGGATTGGGCCAATCGCATCCAGCCTGCAGAGAACGTTATTTATTGCGTTTAATCACTGTCTCATTATCTAAATTAATAAACGTCTACTTTCCTTTTTTCTGCATTATTTAATCTGCAGCTATTATACCGAACTGAATAAAGAAACAGTCATTTTAATTCAGGAGGATTAATTAAATGCGAAGTGGCTCCAGACAATATTGTTGATATATGCAACACATTACAGCCAGGAAACAGATCGCGAACCATGAAATAACAATGCTATCATTCGCCCCAGACGCGGCAGGCAACTGCTGGCACAGGCATTTACCCCGGAGCACCTGATGAACAACGACATTCCGCTAAAATATTATGATATCGCTGATGAGTACGCGACCGAGGCTGCAAAGCCGGTGAGCGATGCCGAACGCGATGCGCTGGCGCACTACTTCCAGCAGTTGATCACCCGTTTGATGAACAACGAAGAGATCAGCGAAGACGCGCAGCAGGAGATGGCAACTGTGGCCGGCGTCGACGCACAGCGTATTGATGATATCGCGGAGTTCCTCAATCGCTGGGGTAACGAGTAGCCAAAGACGGGGCCTGTGTTTTACACTGCGCGCAAATTGAGTAGGTATACTCTACGAGTATTCGGTTTAATCAGGCGGAAACAGCAATGAACGGAACAATCACAACGTGGTTTAAAGATAAAGGCTTTGGATTTATCAAAGATGAAAACGGCGACAACCGCTATTTTCATGTGATTAAGGTTGCTAATCCTGAGCTGATCAAGAAAGACGCGGCGGTGACTTTTGAACCCACCACCAACAACAAAGGCCTGTCTGCCTATGCGGTGAAAGTCATACCCGACAGCAAGTACATCTATATCGCAGGCGAGCGCCTGAAGCTCACGGCAATCAAGTCTTACCTGGTGTACAGCGAAGACGTGCCGGTTGAAACCCGTATCGACAAAGAGAACGCGGTGCTGTCTGTCGGCGTGCTGATGAATAGCATCCGACCGAAATCAGACGTGAAGCCTGGCGAAATGCGCACACTGAAAAAGCTGGCGATCACTACCTTCCAGGGCACGACGCTGATCTTCTCGGAAGATGAAATCGACATCGACGAGACGGTGAAGCTGCTGAAAGTCTGACGTCCTTCAGAGTGAATGAATGCCGAAACGCTGCTCTTTTCAAAAGCAGGGTTTCGGTTTTTTTTGCATTCAGTCAGATCGGGTAGGTATGTGGGCACATAAGCTGCTTTGTGTCAGAAGCAGATGTGAACGTTTTATATAAAAAGTGAAAGCGGTACTTTGCCGGGATTATTACTTTTGATTCTCTTGTCTTATCTATTATTGCTGCAGCGCCAGTGTTAAAAATAAAAATAGAAAAATCAGCAGAAAGTTATGTAGTAACTTATCCATAATGTTAATTATTGATGAAATTAAAGTAACACTCCGTAAAGTTTGGATTTTTTATTTTTCATAGACGAGAATTTACATATGATGATATAATATGGCGGAGAAAACAGGCAACTTATTAACCTGCCCGTTATGTAAATAAATTTTCGAGGAGACTATTCCAGTGGGACGTAAATGGGCCAATATTGTTGGTAAAAAAACGGCTAAAGACGGTGCAACGTCTAAAGTTTATTCCAAATTCGGTGTGGAAATCTATGCTGCGGCTAAACAAGGTGAACCAGACCCGGAATTAAACACAGCTTTAAAATTCGTTATTGAACGTGCGAAACAAGCCCAGGTTCCAAAGCACGTTATTGATAAAGCTATTGATAAAGCCAAAGGTGGCAGCGACGAAACGTTCATGCAAGGGCGTTATGAAGGCTTTGGTCCAAGTGGTTCCATGATTATCGCTGAAACCCTGACTTCAAACGTTAACCGCACGATTGCTAATATTCGCTCAATCTTCAATAAAAAAGGCGGGAATATCGGGGCGGCAGGTTCTGTCAGCTACATGTTTGACAATACTGGTGTGATCGTATTTAAAGGCACTGACCCTGACCATATTTTTGAAATTTTGCTTGAAGCTGAAGTTGATGTTCGTGATGTCACCGAAGAAGAAGGCAACATCATTATTTATACTGAGTCTACAGACCTTCATAAAGGAATTGCAGCCCTCAAAGCCGCTGGGATTACTGAATTCTCAACCACAGAATTAGAAATGATAGCTCAGTCAGAAGTTGAACTTTCACCAGAAGATTTAGAAATCTTTGAAGGACTTGTTGATGCCCTTGAAGATGATGATGATGTTCAAAAAGTATATCATAACGTTGCAAATCTCTAATTATAAAATAAATAAATCTGTCATTATGGCAGATTTTATAAATTGTAAGTTTGTTATAATCAACATGTCTGATAAGATGTGTTGATTATAACAAATAGATAAAAACACTATCGCTAAAAGAAACGCATCAATTGAAATTCCTGGCCTAAACTATCTGATAATAAATGGCAAAGGAGCTCCTGCAAGTTCATGTCTTCAATACTGAAGCGTATTATCTTGAGTAAGGACAGTGCTGATATGAATATTATTGAAAGTGGTATTCGTGACGTAAAACAAGGTAAGAATGTCACAATAGTCATGCCTGTGAATCTTTATGAATGCAACCTGGGCCATGATGTGTTTGTCGGACCATTTGTTGAGATACAAAAGGGATGCGTCATAGGCGATAGAACTAAAGTGCAGTCCCATACTTTCATCTGTGAGAACGTTACCTTAGGCGAGGACTGCTTTATAGGGCATGGCGTGACCTTTGCTAACGATCTTTTCAAGAGCGGAAGTCCCGACGCTTCTGCAAAAAGCTGGATTAATATTGTATTAGGTAACGCAGTATCGGTGGGCAGTGGCGCCACAATTTTAACAACGGAAATTTGCAGTGGTGCGGTGATTGGTGCCGGTAGTGTGGTAATAAAACCCGTACTGATAAAAGGCGTGTATGCTGGCAATCCGGCCAGACTTTTGCGAAAGCTTTAAGTATTACCCTTGCCATTGCGAACCCAAATTTATGTTCTTCCCAGACCGTTCATGTCGACTCCTCTTGTTTGCAGGCATGGCGACTATTATTGCTGCTCACGCCATATAAAGAAACGTCTGCTGCATCAGACGTTGCGTTCCTCCGAATGGTGCCGTAGGTCATGACTCATTTCCTGTAGTTCATTAATTAGTCGTGCTAAATGGAATCCATCGCACACGGAGTGATGTACCTGAACGGCGAGAGGTAACACCACTTTCCCATCTTGTTCATAGTATTTCCCAAGAGTGAACATGGGGGCAAAAAAGTTCTGCATGTTCGCAATGTTGATATTAAAACTGGTAAAACTGACCCAAGGGATAGCCGATACGAAAAATATATTTTCCGGAGACTCCCCCTTCGGCCAATAAGAAAGATTATGACAATAGCGTGCAACGTCTTCTGAATAAGTGTTTTGGAAGTGATGAATATTGCCATCGTAGCGGCTCCATAATGATGAAAAAGTCTCAGTTTCATTATGGAAAATGGTATAGCTTGGATGAATTTCATTCCATATGACAAGCTCATTGTTCTTTATGGCCATACGGAATTCAGTATGCTTGTTGACAACTTTAGCAAGGAGGAAAATCATAGTAGGGTAAAATTTCCAGCCAATCTCTTTTATATGTTTTAGTACTGCGGTAATGTCTAACAGAACAGTTTGGTTAATTGTACTTTGAGCAAAAGACTGAAATACCTCAAAATGCTCTCTCCTTGGCCAACGAGACAAGTCAACAGTCGTATATTCTGGAGTCGTTTTTTTCACTTTTTATCCTTTGATTTGCAATCAAATATCATATTTTAGCCTAAGTCTTTCTATGACGTAATCAAGTTGCATGTCCCGAAGCATGTTACCAGCGAACGCATTTTTTAGAGAGTAGCGTATCCTTATACAGGAGGAAAGATTAAAGCCTCTTCACAAGAGACTTTGAGCCCCTGGATTTACGATGTCATTCATCAATATGTAACGTGCTTCTTTGCGCGTGTATTGATCGATTAACGGCACAAGTCGTCTGAAATGCTCACTCGCACAATGTTCATCGAGCGCCGCGTGGTTTGGCCATTCTTCTATAAAAATAAAATGCCCAGGATCTTTTTCATCAATATAGAGGTCATAAGCAAGACAGCGCTGTTCTTTCTTTGTGGCGGATATGAGTTCACGATACAAAGGGAGAACGGTTTCAATATATTCAGGTTTTATAAAATCTTCAGCAATGACCTTTAACATGTAGCCCCCTGGCAGAAAATGAATGCACACTCTGCAATGAAGATATCATTTAAGCAAGATGACACCGTGTGATATCGGCTGATGAGTGAATCATTCCAGCTATCCATCAGGTGAGGCGTATAACTGTGATCCACCTCACCTCCCGGCAACCAAAATCTCCTGTGACTCGACGCCGTCCTCTATCTGTTTTGCCACCTTTTGTAAGGCTGGAAGATGTTTTTCCGCAGCCTGTTCGATGGTCATCGCGCTGGCCATATACACCAGGTTCAGGCAGCCGATCACCCGCTGTTCACTGCGAATGGGGACGGCGATGGAGGCGATTTTTTCCTCCTGATCCCAGCCGCGATAGTTCTGGCCAAAGCCGTCTTTTCGCGCGCGGGTCAGGATGGCATTGAGCTTCAGTGGCTCGCGCGCCAACTGGAATTCTTCTCCGGGTCGTGAGGCCAGCATTTCAATCAGTTCCTGACGTTCATTCTCCGGGCTAAATGCCAGCCAGGTCAGGCCGGAGGCGGTTTTCAGCAGCGGCAATCGACGCCCGACCATCGCCCGGTGAAACGATAAGCGGCTGAAGCGGTGGGTGGTTTCACGCACCACCATGGCGTCCACATCCAGCGTGGAAACGTCGGTCGGCCAGATCACCTCGCGCAGCAAATCTCCCAGCAGCGGGGCAGCCAGCGCAGAAATCCACTGCTCGTCACGAAATCCCTCACTGAGCTGGCGGACTTTAATGGTTAAACGAAAGCTGTCATCGGACAGGCTGCGTCGGACGTAACCTTCATCCTGCAACGTTTCCAGCAGTCGCCTGACCGTAGTGCGGTGCAGGCCGCTCAGTTCAGCCAGCAGGCCAACGCTGGCTCCGCCATCGAGCCGGTTTAACATATTTAATAACATTAATCCGCGCGTTAATCCGCGTACGGTTTTGTATTCGGTACCGTCGTCATTTTTCATATTTATTGACAAATCTACAGGTAAAACAACGTGGTGCACTTAGTGCACATCCAGGCATGTTTTGATTGTAGCGCAAAAACTCATTCCTATACTGACCGCACAATAAAAAATTATTTACATCTTTTTAACAAAACGAATTGCGCCTCGCCAGGGTCTGCAATTGCGTTTTGTCCGAGTAGTGAGGTTCTGAAATGACAACGATAAACCCGGATATCCAACCCGCTGTACAGCACACTGTACAGGTAGCGATTGCCGGAGCCGGTCCGGTTGGGCTGATGATGGCCAACTATCTGGGCCAGATGGGCATTGAGGTACTGGTGGTGGAGAAACTCGACAAACTGATCGACTATCCCCGTGCCATCGGCATTGACGATGAAGCGCTGCGCACCATGCAGTCCGTCGGTCTGGTCGAAAACGTGCTACCGCATACCACGCCATGGCACGCGATGCGCTTTCTTACGCCGAAAGGCCGCTGCTTTGCCGATATCCAGCCGATGACCGACGAATTTGGCTGGTCGCGGCGCAACGCGTTTATTCAGCCACAGGTGGACGCGGTGATGCTGGAAGGGCTGTCGCGTTTTCCCAACGTGCGCTGCCTGTTTTCCCGCGAACTGGAAGCCTTCAGCCAACAGAACGGTGAAGTAACGCTGAATCTGAAAGCCCCGGACGGCCCACGCGAAACGGTGAAAGCCCAGTGGCTGGTGGCCTGCGACGGCGGCGGTAGCAACGTCAGACGGTCGCTGAATGTGCCATTTGAAGGAAAAACCGCGCCAAATCAGTGGATTGTGGTGGATATCGCCAACGATCCGCTCAGCACGCCGCATGTGTATCTGTGCTGCGATCCGGTGCGTCCGTATGTCTCCGCCGCGCTGCCGCACGCGGTGCGCCGCTTTGAATTTATGGTGATGCCGGGAGAAACCGAAGCGCAGCTCAGCGAGCCGCAAAATATGCGCCAGCTGTTGAGCAAAGTATTGCCGAACCCGGATAACGTTGAGCTGATCCGCCAGCGTGTGTATACCCATAACGCCCGCCTGGCCGAACGTTTTCGCATTGACCGTGTGCTGCTGGCCGGCGACGCGGCGCACATTATGCCGGTCTGGCAGGGGCAGGGGTACAACAGCGGCATGCGCGATGCTTTCAATCTGGCGTGGAAACTGGCGCTGGTAATTAACGGCAAAGCCGGAGATGCGCTGCTGGATACCTACCAGCAGGAACGCCGCGACCACGCCAAAGCGATGATCGATCTCTCCGTGACCGCAGGCAACGTACTGGCACCGCCGAAACGCTGGCACGGCGCGGTGCGCGACGGAGTCTCCTGGTTGTTGAACTACCTTCCACCGGTCAAACGCTACTTCCTTGAAATGCGTTTTAAACCGATGCCGCAATACCACTCCGGGGCGCTGGTGCGTGAGGGCGACGCGAAAACTTCTCCGGTCGGCAAGATGTTTATCCAGCCGAAGGTGACGCTGGAAACCGGCGACGTGACGCTGCTCGATAACGTCATTGGGCCGAATTTCGCGGTGATTAGCTGGGGTTGTAACCCGCGGTGGGGCATGAGCGAGGCGCAGATCCAACAGTGGCAGGCGTTGGGCACGCGGTTTATCCAGGTGGTACCGGATACGCAGATTGCCACTGCTCAGGATAACCATGACGGCGTTATCCGCATTGGCGATACGCAAAACCGCCTGCGCACGTGGTTTGCCCGGCACAACGCTTCGCTGGTGGTGATGCGCCCGGACCGCTTCGTAGCCGCCATCGCTATTCCGCAAACTCTGGGCAGCACCCTGAATAAACTGGCATCGGTGATGACCCTCACCCGCGCCAATGCCGCTGTTCCCATTGAAAAGGTCGCCTGATATGCACGCTTATCTTCACTGTCTCTCCCACTCGCCGCTGGTGGGTTACGTCGACCCGGCGCAGACCGTGCTCGACGAGGTTAACGGTGTGATCGCCAGCGCCCGGGCGCGCATTGCGGCGTTTGACCCTGAACTGGTGGTGCTGTTTGCCCCCGATCACTACAACGGTTTTTTCTACGACGTGATGCCGCCGTTCTGTTTAGGCGTGGGAGCCACGGCGATCGGTGATTTCGGCAGTGCGGCGGGGGAACTGCCGGTGCCGACGGATCTCGCTGAAGCCTGCGCCCACGCGGTGATGAAAAGCGGTATCGATCTCGCCGTGTCCTACAACATGCAGGTCGATCATGGTTTCGCCCAGCCGCTGGAGTTTTTACTCGGCGGTCTGGATAAGGTTCCGGTGCTGCCGGTGTTTATTAACGGTGTCGCCACGCCGCTGCCGGGCTTTCAGCGTACCCGCATGCTCGGTGAAGCGATTGGCCGTTTCGCCAGCTCGCTGAATAAGCGCGTACTGTTTTTAGGCTCCGGCGGACTGTCGCATCAGCCGCCGGTACCAGAGCTGGCAAAGGCTGACGCGCATATGCGTGACCGTCTGCTCGGCAGCGGTAAGCAACTGCCCGAAAACGAACGCGAGCTGCGACAGCAGCGGGTGATCAGCGCCGCCGAGAAGTTCGTGGCCGATCAAAACACCCTGCACCCGCTTAACCCCGTCTGGGATAACCGCTTTATGACCCTGCTTGAGCAGGGGCGTTTGCAGGAGCTGGACGCGGTCAGTAACGAAGAGTTGTCTGCGATGGCGGGGAAATCAACGCACGAAGTAAAAACCTGGGTTGCCGCCTTTGCCGCCATTTCTGCCTTTGGCAGTTGGCGCAGCGAAGGCCGTTATTACCGCCCGATCCCAGAGTGGATCGCCGGATTCGGCTCCCTGAGCGCCACCACACAGAACTGAAACAGAACTGAACATGCAGGAGAAAACCATGACTTACCAACCGCAAACTGAAGCCTCGACCAGTCGTTTCCTGGAGGTACAAGAAGCAGGCGAAACGCTACGCGTGCATTTCAATGACTGTGGGCAGGGCGAAGAGACCGTCGTGCTGCTGCACGGCTCCGGTCCGGGCGCGACGGGCTGGGCGAACTTCAGCCGCAATATCGATCCGCTGGTGCAGGCCGGATACCGGGTGATCCTACTGGATTGTCCTGGCTGGGGAAAAAGCGATGGGATCGTTAACCGTGGTTCACGATCGGATCTCAACGCCCGCATCCTGAAAAGCGTGGTCGATCAGTTGGATATTCAGAAAGTTCACCTACTGGGCAACTCGATGGGCGGCCACAGTTCCGTGGCGTTCACCCTGAGCTGGCCGGAGCGCGTGGGCAAGCTGGTGCTGATGGGCGGCGGGACGGGCGGTATGAGCCTGTTTACACCGATGCCGACCGAAGGTATCAAGCGCCTGAATCAGCTGTACCGCGAGCCAACCATCGAGCACCTGAAGCTGATGATGGAGATCTTTGTCTTTGACACCAGCGATCTTACTGAGGCGCTGTTTGAAGCGCGTCTGAACAATATGCTGTCGCGCCGCGATCACCTGGACAACTTTGTGAAAAGCCTCGAAGCCAACCCGAAACAGTTCCCGGACTTCGGCCCACGTCTGGGGGAAATTAAAGCCCAGACTTTGATTGTTTGGGGACGCAATGACCGCTTCGTACCGATGGACGCAGGACTGCGCTTGCTCTCCGGTATTGCCGGTTCTGAGCTGCACATTTACCGCGACTGTGGACACTGGGCGCAGTGGGAACATGCGAATGCCTTTAACCAACTGGTGCTGAATTTCCTCGCACGCCCTTAAGGAACGGACATGACCAATCTTAATCTTGAGCAGTTAGCCGCCGATTTACGTCAGGCTGAGGAAAAAGGGGAAGCTATCGCCCCGCTGCGTGAACTGATCGGCATGGACAACGGCGAAGCGGCCTACGCCATTCAACGCATCAACGTGCAGTACGACGTGGCGCATGGGCGGCGCGTGGTCGGGCGCAAAGTGGGGCTGACGCACCCGAAAGTGCAGCAGCAGCTGGGCGTCGATCAGCCGGACTTCGGCACGCTGTTTGCCGACATGTGTTACGGCGATAACGACACCATTGCGTTTGAGCGCGTACTGCAACCGCGTATTGAAGCGGAAATTGCGCTGGTGCTGAACCGCGATCTGCCCAATGCCGACACCACTTTTGACGAGTTGTACAACGCCATTGAGTGGGTACTGCCCGCGCTGGAAGTGGTCGGCAGCCGTATTCGTGACTGGTCAATCAAGTTTGTTGATACCGTGGCGGATAACGCCTCCTGCGGCGTGTATGTGGTCGGCGGCCCGGCACAGCGTCCGGCAGGATTAGATATGAAAAACTGCGCGATGAAAATGACGCGCAATAACGAAGAGGTCTCCAGCGGGCGTGGTAGCGAATGTCTGGGACATCCGATCAACGCCGCCGTCTGGCTGGCGCGCAAAATGGCCAGCCTCGGCGAGCCGCTGCGCGCCGGAGACATCATTCTCACTGGGGCGTTAGGCCCGATGGTGGCGGTGAATGCGGGCGATCGTTTTGAAGCCCATATCGACGGTATTGGTTCAGTCGCCGCCACCTTTTCAGCGGCGGTTACAAAAGGAAGTCAGTCATGAGTAAGCGTAAAGTGGCCATTATCGGCTCCGGCAACATTGGCACCGATTTGATGATCAAAATTCTGCGTCACGGCGTGCATCTGGAAATGGCGGTGATGGTCGGTATCGATCCGCAATCCGACGGGCTGGCGCGCGCCAGTCGTATGGGCGTCGCCACTACTCATGAAGGGGTGACGGGACTTATCTCCATGCCAGAGTTTGCCGATATCGACATCGTGTTTGACGCCACCAGTGCGAGCGCGCATGTGAAAAACGACGCCGCGCTGCGTGCTGCTAAACCGGGGATCCGCCTGATCGACCTGACGCCTGCGGCGATCGGTCCGTACTGCGTCCCGGTGGTGAATCTGGACGCTAACGTTGACCAACAGAACGTCAATATGGTGACCTGCGGCGGGCAAGCGACTATCCCGATGGTGGCGGCGGTTTCTCGCGTGGCAAAAGTCCATTACGCCGAAATTATCGCCTCGATCGCCAGTAAATCTGCGGGTCCAGGCACGCGCGCCAATATCGATGAGTTTACTGAAACCACCTCGAAGGCGATTGAAGTGGTTGGCGGTGCGGCAAAAGGTAAAGCAATTATCGTCCTTAATCCAGCCGAGCCGCCGCTGATGATGCGCGACACGGTGTATGTGCTGAGCGAAGCGGCTTCCCAGCTTGAAGTTGAAGCGTCTATTAATGAGATGGCGGCGGCGGTACAGGCGTACGTGCCGGGCTATCGCCTGAAACAGCGCGTGCAGTTTGAAGTGATCCCGCAGGATAAACCGGTCAATCTACCGGGCATCGGTCAGTTCTCCGGGCTGAAAACCGCGGTGTATCTGGAAGTGGAAGGCGCGGCGCACTATCTGCCAGCCTACGCGGGCAATCTCGATATTATGACCTCCAGTGCGCTGGCGACCGCTGAGAAGATGGCGCAGTCACTCACTCGTCAGGCAGGAGAAGCAGCATGAACGGTAAAAAACTCTATATCTCTGACGTGACCCTGCGCGACGGCATGCACGCCATTCGCCATCAATATTCACTGGAAAACGTGCGCCAGATTGCCAAAGCGCTGGACGACGCGCGGGTCGATTCCATTGAGGTGGCGCACGGCGACGGTCTGCAGGGTTCCAGTTTTAACTACGGCTTTGGCGCGCACAGCGACCTGGAGTGGATTGAAGCGGCGGCGGACGTGGTCAAGCACGCTAAGATCGCCACGCTGCTGTTGCCGGGCATCGGCACGATTCACGACCTGAAAAATGCATATCAGGCTGGGGCGCGCGTCGTACGCGTGGCGACCCACTGCACCGAAGCGGACGTGTCGGCCCAGCATATTCAGTATGCGCGTGAACTGGGCATGGACACCGTCGGCTTTCTGATGATGAGTCATATGACCACGCCGGAAAACCTCGCACAGCAGGCGAAACTGATGGAAAACTACGGTGCGACCTGTATCTATGTGGTCGATTCCGGCGGGGCGATGAACATGTCTGATATTCGCGCCCGCTTCCGCGCCCTGAAAGCGGTGCTGAAGCCGGAGACGGAAACCGGGATGCACGCCCACCACAACCTGAGCCTCGGCGTGGCGAACTCGATTGCCGCGGTAGAAGAGGGTTGTGACCGCATCGATGCCAGCCTGGCCGGTATGGGCGCAGGCGCAGGCAACGCGCCGCTGGAGGTGTTTATCGCCGCGGCGGATAAGCTTGGCTGGCAGCACAGCACCGATCTGTATGCGCTGATGGACGCTGCCGACGATCTGGTGCGTCCGCTGCAGGACCGCCCGGTGCGGGTGGACCGCGAAACGCTGGCGCTGGGCTATGCCGGGGTGTACTCGAGCTTCCTGCGCCACTGCGAAGTGGCAGCGGCGCGTTATGGCCTGAGCGCGGTAGATATTCTGGTTGAACTGGGCAAACGCCGGATGGTGGGCGGCCAGGAAGATATGATCGTCGACGTGGCGCTGGATCTGCGCAACAGCAAATAAAAATGATTACGCGGCTGGCAACGCATCAGCCGCGATTCACCTGCATCGTGACCTCTGAGGTACATCTTATGACTACCCGTACCCCCTCATCCTCCCGCCTGACGCTGACCGTCGGGCTGTGTTTCTTAGTCGCCCTGATGGAAGGGCTGGATTTACAGGCCGCCGGGATCGCTGCCGTCGGTATCGCCCATGCATTTGCGCTGGATAAAATGCAGATGGGCTGGATCTTCAGCGCGGGCATTCTCGGGCTGCTGCCCGGCGCGCTGGTGGGCGGCATGCTGGCCGATCGCTATGGCCGCAAGCGCATTCTGATTGCCTCCGTGGCGCTGTTCGGTCTGTTCTCGCTGGCAACAGCGGTTTCCTGGGATTTCTCGTCGCTGGTGTTTGCCCGTCTGATGACCGGCGTCGGGCTGGGCGCGGCATTGCCGAACCTGATCGCGCTGACTTCCGAGGCGGCGGGTCCGCGTTTTCGCGGTACGGCGGTGAGCCTGATGTACTGCGGCGTGCCAATTGGCGCGGCGCTCGCGGCGGCGCTCGGGTTTAGCGGTCTGTCCTCCGCCTGGCAAACGGTGTTCTGGGTTGGCGGGGTGATCCCGCTGCTGCTGGTACCGCTGTTGATGCGCTGGCTGCCGGAATCGCAGGTTTACGCCCAACAAACGCAGGTGGCTGCCGCGCCGCTGCGTGCGCTGTTTGCGCCAACCACCGCGACAGCCACGCTGCTGCTGTGGCTGTGCTATTTCTTCACCCTGCTGGTGGTGTATATGCTGATCAACTGGCTGCCGATGCTGCTGGTCGGGCAGGGCTTTCAGCCCTCGCAGGCGGCGGGGGTGATGTTTGCCCTGCAAATTGGCGCGGCCAGCGGGACATTAATCCTCGGGGCGTTGATGGACAAACTGCGTCCGGTTGTCATGTCGCTGCTGATCTACACCGGGATGCTGGCATCATTACTGGCGCTGGGCACGGTATCGTCATTGAGCGGCATGCTGATGGCGGGATTTGTAGCGGGGATGTTTGCCACCGGCGGGCAAAGCGTGCTGTATGCGCTGGCGCCGCTGTTTTACAGCACACAGATCCGCGCCACCGGCGTGGGCACCGCCGTCGCGGTTGGGCGTCTGGGCGCGATGAGCGGTCCCTTGTTGGCAGGGAAAATGTTAGCGCTTGGCACCGGAACAGTGGGGGTGATGGCAGCTTCAGCGCCGGGTATTTTAGTGGCGGGTCTGGCGGTATTTATTCTGATGAACCGCAAATCGCAGATGCCGATCCCGGCCAGCGGTGCTTAAGCGCTCATTCGCTAGTATGAGTGGGGAAGATACGGTTCCCACTTCCGGGTGAACGCCAGTCGGTGAGGACGTTGCCAGAGTTTAGATAAAGCCTGGCAACGGAGGCGTTATGAGCTGGCGGCCCTTTTTGTATTTGATTATTAATCCCCACCCGGTATTAAGCGCCCGGCGCGGACATCTGCGCCTGGTGCAGGGTTGACTTTGCATTCTGTTAACAAACGCGGTATAACAAACCTTCTTTGGATGTTTAGATGTCCATACGTTCAGAAGGTTATATGCAAACAACACAACAAAATGCGCCACTGAAGCGCACAATGAAAACACGTCATCTGATTATGCTCTCCTTGGGCGGCGTGATTGGCACAGGGTTATTCTTCAATACCGGGTACATCATCTCCACCACCGGGGCGGCGGGAACGCTGCTGGCCTATCTGATTGGCGCGCTGGTAGTCTGGCTGGTCATGCAGTGTCTGGGCGAGCTTTCGGTAGCGATGCCGGAGACCGGGGCGTTTCACGTCTATGCTGCGCGTTATCTCGGCCCCGCAACGGGATATACCGTGGCCTGGCTCTACTGGCTGACCTGGACTGTGGCGCTGGGGTCGAGTTTTACCGCCGCCGGATTCTGTATGCAGTACTGGTTTCCCCAGGTGCCGGTATGGGTCTGGTGCGTGGTGTTCTGCGCGATTATTTTTGGCCTGAATGTTATCTCCACACGCTTTTTTGCCGAAGGGGAGTTCTGGTTCTCGCTGGTAAAAGTGGTCACTATCATCGCTTTTATTATCCTCGGCGGAGCGGCTATTTTTGGTTTCATCCCGATGCAGGATGGTTCGCCCGCGCCGGGGCTGAGTAATATCACGGCGGAAGGCTGGTTCCCACACGGTGGTTTACCGATCCTGATGACGATGGTGGCGGTGAATTTTGCTTTTTCGGGAACCGAGCTTATCGGTATTGCCGCCGGAGAAACAGAAAACCCGCGCAAGGTCATTCCGGTAGCGATTCGTACCACCATCGCGCGACTGATTATTTTCTTTATCGGCACAGTGTTTGTGCTGGCGGCGCTGATCCCGATGCAGCAGGCGGGCGTGGAGAAAAGCCCGTTTGTGCTGGTGTTTGAGAAGGTGGGGATTCCGTATGCCGCCGATATTTTTAACTTCGTGATCCTGACGGCTATTCTTTCCGCGGCGAACTCCGGGCTGTATGCCTCCGGGCGCATGCTGTGGTCGCTGTCGAATGAACGCACGCTGCCAGCCTGTTTTTCCCGAGTGACGAAAAACGGCGTGCCGCTGACGGCGCTGTCGGTCAGTATGCTCGGCGGTGTGCTGGCACTGTTTTCCAGCGTGGTGGCCCCGGACACGGTATTTGTCGCGCTGTCGGCAATCTCCGGGTTCGCGGTGGTGGCGGTGTGGCTGAGCATTTGCGCTTCGCACTTCGTCTTTCGCCGCCGTCATCTGCAGCAGGGTAAGGCATTGAGTGAATTGCATTATCGCGCGCCGTGGTATCCGTTGGTGCCGGTACTGGGATTTGTGCTGTGCCTGGTGGCTTGCGTCGGGCTGGCATTCGATCCAGCGCAGAGAATTGCGCTGTGGTGCGGGGTACCGTTTGTGGCAGTGTGTTATGGTGCTTATTTCCTTACTCAATCGCGTAAAGCCAAACAGGAGCCCGAACATGTCGCAGAATAATCCGTTAAGCGCCATCCTCGAAAAACAGGATTTCCTGCTGCTCGATGGTGCGATGGCGACGGAGCTGGAAGCGCGTGGCTGTAACTTAGCCGATAGCCTGTGGTCAGCCAAAGTGCTGGTCGAAAATCCGGAGCTCATCCGCGAAGTCCATCTCGATTACTACCGGGCGGGGGCGCAGTGTGCGATCACCGCCAGCTATCAGGCGACACCGGCGGGGTTTGCCGCCCGTGGCCTGGATGAAGCGCAGTCGAAAGCGCTGATTGGTAAAAGCGTGGAGCTGGCGCGTAAAGCCCGTGAAGCGTATCTGGCAGAGAACCCCCAGGCGGGCACGCTGCTGGTCGCGGGGTCCGTCGGGCCTTATGGCGCGTATCTGGCGGATGGTTCTGAATACCGTGGCGATTACGTGCGCAGTAAAGAAGAATTTCAGGCGTTTCACCGCCCGCGCGTGGAAGCCTTGCTGGATGCCGGGGCCGATCTGTTAGCCTGTGAAACCCTGCCAAATTTTGCCGAAATTGGCGCGCTGGCTGAGCTGTTGACCGCGTATCCGCGCGCACGGGCGTGGTTCTCGTTTACCCTGCGCGACAGCGAGCACCTGAGCGACGGTACGGCGCTGCGTGACGTAGTTGCGTTGCTGGCGGGTTATCCGCAGGTGGTGGCGTTAGGTATTAACTGCATTGCGCTGGAAAACACCACCGCCGCGTTGCAGCATTTATACGGCTTAACGGCGCTGCCGCTGGTGGTGTATCCGAACTCGGGTGAGCACTATGACTCAGTGACCAAGACCTGGCACCATCACGGCAAAGCATGCGCCACGCTGGCGGGATATTTACCCCAGTGGCTGGCGGCGGGCGCGAAGCTGATTGGCGGCTGCTGTCGGACGACGCCGCAGGATATTGCCGAACTGAACGCGCAGCGCTGAGAATCATGCCGGGTGGCGGCTCCGCCTTACCCGGCCTACAAATTGCACAAACAGTAGGCCGGGTAAGCGCAGCGCCACCCGGCACAACTTATGCAACATCCGCCAGCACAAACATCCCGTACGGGTGGATTTCGAGGTAATACTGCTCGCCAACGTCCGGCTGCAAACGCGTGGCGTTGACCTGCAATAAGATCTCCTGCCCGTGCCATTCCACCGTGACTTCATACTGGGGGCCCATATAGGCCACGTGGCGGATCACGCAGCGCTGACTCTCTTCGCCGCGATCGCTGAGCGTGATCGCTTCCGGGCGCACGCCGACCATACCTTCGCCTTGCGTATCAAAGTGCAGCGGGCGCGGCAGGTGGTAGCCGTAGATATCAACGTATTGGTCACTGAAGGTGGCCGGGAACAGGTTGGCGTCACCCATAAAACTTGCCATAAAGCGCGAGGCGGGCTGGCGGTAAAGATCCTGCGGTGAACCGATCTGCATGATGTGTCCCTTGTTCATCACCAGCACGGTATCAGAAACCGCAAAGGCTTCGCTCTGATCGTGGGTGACGTACAGCGAGGTGATATCAAACTGCTTTTGCAGTTCGCGGATCTTGTCGCGCATGCTGCGACGCAGGTTGGCGTCGAGGTTACTTAACGGCTCATCAAACAGCAGCACTTTCGGCTTGAGGATCAACGCGCGGGCCAGCGCTACGCGCTGCTGCTGACCGCCGGAGATCTGATCAACATAGCGCTCTTCGAATCCTTCCAGATCGACCATCGCCAGTGCCTCTTTGACACGGGCTTTCACCTCAGCGCGGGACACGCCGAGCATCTTCAGGCCATAACCAACGTTCTCTCCCAGCGACATATGCGGGAACAGGGCATAGGACTGAAACACCATACAGATATCACGCTGCTGAATTGAGCGATGGGTGACGTCTTCGCCATCAATGAAAATCTGCCCTTCGCTCGGTTTTTCCAGCCCGGCGACCAGGCGCAAAATGGTGGTTTTGCCACAACCGGACGGGCCGAGCAGCGTGACCATTTGTCCCTGCGGAATGGTGAGATTGATATTGTCGATTACCGTATTGCTGCCGAATCGTTTGGTGACGTTGCGCAGTTCAACGAAATTTTTCTGAGTCATAGTGCGCTCCATTACGCCTGGTTTTTGGCTTTTGAACGGGAGGTTCGTGATTCACCGATCAGCCAGTCAAAGATGAAAATAATCGCCAGCATCACCACGATCAGAATAGAACCGTAGGCAATCGCCACGCCATATTCGCCGTCTTCCACGCGGTTAAGGATGTAGGCCGTGGCTACGCGGGTATCCGGCGTGACGAGGAACACAATGGCGCTGACGGTGGTAATGGCACGCACAAAGCTGTAGATCAGCGCTGAGAGGATTGCCGGGCGCAGCAGCGGCAGCAGGATGTGCGTAATGGTGCGCAGCGAACCGGCGCGCAGGCTGAGTGAGGCTTCATCCAGTGATTTATCGATCTGGCCGAGTCCCGCAATACCCGCGCGAATGCCGACCGGGACGTTACGCATTACCATCGAGATAATGACAATCGCCGCCGTGCCAGTGAGGTACACCGGGGCGCTGTTAAAGGCCAGAATATATGACACACCCGCGACGGTGCCCGGAACGGCAAAGCACAGCATAGTGGTGAACTCGATGGTCTTCTTACCTTTGAACTGCTGACGCACCACAATCCAGGCGATCAGCAGGCCGAAGATGGCGGTGATCGGCGCGGCAATCCCGGCGTAGAGCAGGGTGTCGAGCAGTGAAGGCCACGCGCCGTCGCTCATCCCCTGGCCGAACAGTTTGGTAAAGTTCGCCAGCGTCAGGGTGTAGTCCACGCCCCAGTTAACGGTGAAACTGCCGTAGAAAATGCTGCCGTACAACAGGGCGTTAAAGGCAATCCACACCGCCAGCAGCGCGACCACGCTCCATACCAGCGTCACAGGTAACGGCTGCACGTCGCCCCGGTAGGATTTACCGGAAACGGTGACGTATGAGCGTTTACCAATCCACATATATTGCACGCAGAACACCAGCAGCGAGAACAGCAGCAGGAAGGCACCCAGCGTACTGGCGGCCTGGTAGTCGAGCTGCGAACCGGTGATGTAGAAGTAGATTTGCGTTGCCAGCACGTCGAAGTTACCGCCGAGCACCAGCGGGTTACTGAAGTCGGCCAGCGATTGCACCACCACAATCAAAAAGGCGTTCGCCAGCGCGGGTTTCAGCAGCGGGACAAACACGCCGTTAAAGGTCTGCCAGCGGCTGGCACGCAGGGTGTACGACGCTTCTTCCAGCGACGGATGAATGGTTTTGATTGCTCCGTCGAGGATCATAAACGCCATCGGAGTGAAGGCCAGCACCTGTGCCAGCCAGATGCCGGTAAAACCGTACAACCAGTTGGTGTTGGTTAAGCCAAACCATTCGACCATAAATTCGGTGATGTAGCCGGAGCGTCCCATCATCAGCGTGACGCCTAAACCCACGACAAACGGCGGGGTGACGATCGGCAGAATCGAGAAAATTCGTCCAATAATAGCGCTGCGTCTGGCGATACGGGTGGTATAGATAGCCAGTACCAGACCAAAGAAGGTACAGCCGACGCCGACGGCAATCGACAGCATAATCGAGTTGAGGATCACCTGAATGATATGTGCCTGCGACAGCACATTCATAAACGCCAGCGGGGCAAATTCCCCGGCGTCGTTGGTGAACATCGGAATAAAAATAGCGATACTCGGCCAGACGATAAAAATACCGATCAAGGCGACAATCGCGGTGAGCGAGCCGATGACGAAACGGTCGCCGCCCAGCCATTCCAGACGGGTGAGCGCCAGGGTCATGATCGCGCCAAGTGCCACAAACAACACTATGGTGGCATAGCCTAAGCCGCGCCCCTCAAGAGTCGCGCTGGCGACGATAAACGCCATACAGAAAAAAGCCCAGCCCGCATCAAGATAATGGCGGCCGCGCTGTTCGCGCCTGGCCTCATGGAACGGACGCACCAGCAGCAGGCTCGGCAGCAGATACCATAACCAACTGATATTGAACTGTGACCAGCCGTAGGCGGCGAGTATTTCCTCGCCAGTCGACTCCAGCAGACCGTAGTCCAGGCTCCAGCTTGGCAGCAGGGCAAATGCCAGCCAGCCAAGCAAAACCCAAAGGAATATCGCATCCCGTTTTTTCACAGGATGGAGTGCAAGTGTGTGTGACATAGCGGTTCCGGTATTCCAGGCCGGATGCGGTATTTACGCTGCACCCGGCAAATGATCGCCGATGTAGGCTTATTTACCCATCTTCACTTCGCTGACCCACTTATTGATCAACGCTTTACGCACGTCGGTCGAGCCGTACTTATCCATGTCGTAATTGATAAGCTTCAGATCGTCGAGTTTCAGCGAGTTAGGCGACGTCTCGGCGGTGGTGTTGGTCAGGATCTGATAGGACTTACCTTTCTTCCACGCCAGCTCCTGAGCATCTTTTGACAGCACCCAGTCAACGAACAGTTTGGCGTTATCGAGGTTGCGCGCACCTTTCAGAATGCTAACGCCGCCGATCTCATAGCCAGTACCTTCGCACGGTGAAATTAGCTCCAGCGGGGCGCCCTGTTCTTTTTCCAGCGAGTAGTCGTGCAGGAAGCCAATGCCAATCGCCGTTTCGCCACGGGCGGCGTTACGCGCTGGGGCAATGCCTGATTTAGTGTATTGAGAGACGTTGGCATTGAGCTGTTTCAGGTAATCAAAGGCCTGATCTTCACCCCACAGTTGAGCAAAAGTCGCCAGCGCGGTATAGGCGGTACCGGAGCTTTGCGGGTCAGCAATCTGGATTTCACCTTTGTATTCCGGTTTGGTCAGATCCTTCCAGCATTTTGGCACCGACAGGTTTTTCTCTTTCAGACGCTGAGTATTGACGCCAAAGCCCAGGATACCGACATAAACCGCGGAGGATAGGTTGCCTTTTACTTTTGCCGGATCGCGGAATTTCTCCATGATCTGCTCGAGATTCGGTGATTTATACGGTTGCAGCAGACCCATTTCGCCCGCCTGAGATTGCGGGTCCAGCGTACCGCCGTACCACACATCCGCCTGTGGGTTTTTCTTCTCGGCATCTACTTTCGCCAGCGTACTGCCCGAGCCGTTGCGAATGAATGAGGTTTTCACATCATATTTGTCGCCGAAGGCTTTGGTTTCGGTTTCACACATCTCGTTCGTGGCGCTGCAATAGACCACCAGACGACCTTGTGCTTGTGCCGTACTGCTGAAGGCCGCCAGCGCCAGAGTAGAGGCAATCAGGGTAGAGGTAAGCGTCAGTTTCATTGTTTTATCCTTTGACTGAGAGAAGGGGTAATGCCCGCAATGAGCAACGGCATCAGCAATAAACCCATAAAGACAGCGGCAACCGAGAGCAAACTGAACATTCCCGACCAGCCGTAATGTTCTATGACCAGCGACAGCGGCCAACCCGCCAGCGCGGCCCCCAGATAGGCGAACAGCCCGAGAAAACCGGTAATTGAACCTGCTGCCGCTTTGTGCCCGCACTCCACTGCCGCGAGGCCAATCAGCATCTGTGGGCCAAACACAAAAAAGCCCACCGTAAAGAAACACATCGCCAGTAGCGCGTAGTGGTGCACCGGCGCCAGCCACAGCGCGGCGACGGAGACCATCAACCCCAGCGTGAACAGCAAAATCATCGGCGCACGCTGACCGCTGAACAGCAGATCCGATCCCCAGCCGGCAAACAGCGCCCCCAGCAAACCGCCAACTTCAAACAGCATCACCGTGGCATTGGCGCTGAGCAGATTCACGCCGTGGCTTTCCGTCAGCCAGATGTTGCCCCAGTCGTTGAGGGCGATGCGGATCAAATAGACCAATACATACGACACGCCGAGCAGCCAGATCATCGGGTTTTTCAGCATGGTGGTACGTAACATTTGCCACAGCCCCATCGGCGGGCTTTGCTGCTCCTGGCGCAGCTCCAGCGGGTCATGCCGCCATTCCCCGACCGTAGGTAATCCCTCTTCCCGGGGCGTGCCTTTCAGTTGCAGGGTGAGCCAGATACCTAACGCCATGCTGATAATCCCTGGTGCCAGCATCGCCGCCTGCCAGCCCCACCAGTGGGCGGCAAAGGCGCTAATCAGCGGGATAATTGCCCCACCGATGTTGATCGACATATTCCAGCAGCCCCACCAGAATCCGCGTTCGTTACGCGAATACCAGTGGGTCAGCAGGCGGGCGCAGGGCGGCCAGCCCCAGCCCTGAAAAAATCCGTTGAGCGTCCAGACCGCCAGCAGTAGCGTCAGCGATTCACCAAACGCGAACAGCACATTTAAAATGCCGGTGGCGAACAGGCCAATGCCCATAAACGCGCGCTGTCCGTGGCTGTCGTGCCATAGCCCGGCGGTGAATTTCGATAAACCATAGGTCAGGTAAAACAGCGATCCCAACAGACCTATATCACTTTTATCCAGTCCCAGATCCATTTGCAGTGCCGGGAGCACGTAGTTAACGCTTTTGCGCGTCAGGTAAAACGCCGCGTACCCGATGACCATGTACATCAGCAGCTGTGGACGCAGCGTCCGGTATTGTTGGTTGATGTCGGTACGCATAGCCGTCTCCGTTTGTGCTGACTATAGGAAAGTGAAATCGAAAGGGGATGAGAGAAAGTCCAGAGTGGCTAAGACTTTTTCCTGGTTAGCGGCTGATTTGTTGCAAATTTGTGGGCAGGTTAACAATTACCCGCGTGCCGTGGTTAGATTCGAGCGTCAGCTCGCCGCCGAGCGCGCTGACCCGCTCACGCATCCCCTGGATACCAAAACCGGGAATTTTTTCAGGAAGAATGCCGACACCGTTGTCCGTGACTTCCAGCAACAGGCAGTGATCCCGTTGGCGCAGCGCAATCGACACCTCGCTGGCATTGGCATGTTTACAGATGTTATTGAGCAATTCCTGCAACAGACGGTACAGCGTAAAGCGCACCGTTTCATTTTCTGGCGTATTTGCCAGTCGGTAATCAAACTGGCAGTGAATACCCCGTTCGGCAAAGGCAAATTCATTGACCAGATGGTGCAGCGCATCTTTAAAAGACAACTCGTCAAGCGCGGGCGGGCGTAGCTGGCGCAGTAACTGACGGGTCGAGTGGTGGATACGCCGGGCAAGATCGTTGATCTGGTTCGCCGCGTCGAGCGTTTGCTCAGGACCCTGCGAACGTTTAACCAGTTGTGATTGAATTTGAATGGCGGTGATGTTCTGACCAATTTCGTCGTGCAGTTCCCGCGCCAGGCTTTTGCGCGTGTTTTCTTCGGTGCGGATCAGCTGTTCGGTCAGTGCGCGACGCGCCGCCAGTTCAGTTTCCAGACGCTGGCGATAATGATGCAGATTTTGCGCCAGATGCTGCTGGCGGCTGATGGCGATCCCCAGCCCGATGCCGAGCAGCGCCTGGGTGGCGAGGAAAATCTCCAGCTCCACTAAGTTGCTGAACCCGACGCCGATTTGCCGGGCGATGGTGATCATCATACTGCCGAGCAATCCGGACAACACGCCGCCCTGCCAGCCAAATTTCCACGCCATCACCACGTTCGGTAGGAACACCACGATCAGCAGCAGGCGCTCGATCTCCGGCGACAGCACCATCTGGGTGCCGATGCCAATAATAAAAAACAGGCTGCACCAGATGATAAGTGAGGTGCGCAGCGGGGGATTGGTGGTATCCAGCCCGAGCAAATGATAGCGGTGTTGCTGGCGCAAAAATTCATAGATCAGATAGACAAACGGGGTGAGCAGCACACCGCCGGTAAACGATGCCAGCCCAATCAACATCGCCGGGCTTTGGATAAACGGTGAAAGCAGGGCGGTATTGAGCAATGAAGTGATCGTCACCGCGGCCAGCAGCAGCGTTAAGCGCTGCCAGTAAAGCGGGAAGCGGTGCCAGTATGACTGACCGATACTGGCCGGTATCAGGCTTATCAGCGGTGCGGCCAGCAGAAGATAACCGTTGAGTAACTGTTCGTTGTGCAGCCAGAACAACATCAGCACCGGCGGCAATACCAGCGCGGGCCAGTAGCGGCGAGACAGCAGGATCAATAGCGCGAGATAGACGCCGTGCGGCAGAAATAGCGCCGCCTGCTGACCGTTATGGGTCAGGTAAAAACCTAACGTCCACAGCATTAGCCAGCCCGATCCCCAGGCCAGCAGAATAAACAGAGAAATAACCCAATGACGAAGGTTACGCGACATTAATGCCCCGTCAGTAACTGGTGGTCGAGGGCAAAATGCACCAGATCGATGGTGCTGTGGCATTGCAGTTTGCCCAATACGTTCGCGCGATGAACGTGCACCGTTTTATGACTGAGGTCGAGCTTGAAGGCGATCTCTTTCACGCTGTCGCCTTTGACCAACAGCTCAAACACTTCGCGCTCGCGTGGGGTCAGTACTTCCAGTACCTGCGCGGGCTGTTCGCCGCCGCGTAACGCCCGCAGCGCATCGGCACACAGGTAATGCCCGCCCATACCGACCGATCGTACTGCCTGCACCAACTCTTCCGGTCCACAGCGTTTGGTCAGGTAGCCACTGGCCCCGGCATCCAGCGCGCTTTGTACAAACGTCGGCGCGTCATAAATACTGAGAATAATGGCGCGAAAGCCGGGTTTTTGCGCCCGCAGCCGTTTTAGCAGACTCAGACCATTTTCATCCGGCATGGCGATATCCATGACCGCAACATTGACGTCCTCGCGCAGTAATGCCGGCCAGGCCTCTGCCGCGCTGCTGTACTGGCCGATAACGGCGAGATCCTCTTCGAGACCGAGTAATTGCGCAAAACCGGAACGCACCACCACATGGTCGTCCACCAGCACAACATGAATCATGATATTGCTCTCTTGCCTGACAAGAATATCTATGATGCCTGCCAGCGCCACGCTGGCAATCATCCAGACGCAGTTATGTTACGGATGTAACAAAATTGTAATAATTTTCCGGGTGTGGTAGGCCGGATAAGGCGCTTGCGCCGCCATCCGGCAACAGTGCCTGATGGCGCTGCGCTTATCAGGCCTACGAATGTCATCTGTAATGAGCGAAATCGCTAACTATTGCCGCTTTTTTTCTAAAAACGCTTTGTTCTTAGCCAGAATTTTTAATTCCTTTATCAAATTGTGCCGCAACGAAATACTGCCTCCATAACAAGACAGGGGAGCAGACAATCATGGCTATTTCATCGCGTAACGCACTTCTCGGTGCACTGGCATTCATCGCATTTCAGGCGCAGGCGGTGAACGTCACCGTCGCCTATCAGACCTCCGCTGAACCGGCCAAAGTGGCGCAGGCGGATAACACCTTTGCTAAAGAGAGCGGGGCCACCGTTGACTGGCGCAAATTCGACAGCGGCGCGAGCATCGTGCGTGCGCTGGCCTCCGGCGACGTGCAGATTGGCAATCTCGGCTCCAGCCCGCTGGCGGTCGCTGCCAGTCAGCAGGTGCCGATTGAGGTTTTCCTGCTGGCGTCAAAACTGGGTAGCTCTGAAGCGCTGGTCGTGAAGAAAAATATCAGTAAGCCGCAAGATTTAGTGGGTAAACGCATTGCGGTGCCGTTTATTTCCACCACCCATTACAGCCTGCTGGCGGCGTTAAAACACTGGGGTATCAAACCCGGTCAGGTGGAGATTGTGAACCTGCAACCGCCGGCGATCATTGCCGCATGGCAGCGCGGGGATATTGACGGCGCGTACGTCTGGGCTCCTGCGGTCAATGCACTGGAAAAAGACGGCAAGGTGTTAACCGACTCATCGCAGGTTGGCGAGTGGGGCGCACCGACGCTGGACGTGTGGGTGGTACGCAAAGATTTTGCCGAGAAGCATCCTGATGTGGTGAAAGCCTTTGCCAAAAGCGCTATCGATGCGCAGCAACCTTATATCGCTAATCCCGATGAGTGGCTGAAGCAGCCGGAGAATATCAGCAAATTGTCGCGTTTAAGCGGCGTGCCGGAAGCGGATGTGCCGGGACTGGTGAAAGGTAACACTTACCTGACGCCGCAACAGCAGACTGCCGAACTGACCGGATCGGTGAACAAAGCCATTATCGACACCGCGCAGTTCCTCAAAGAGCAGGGCAAAGTCCCCGCTGTCGCGACGGATTACAGCCAGTATGTTACCGATCGCTTCGTGCAATAAATAAGGAGGCGCTGATGCTGCAAATCTCTCACCTCGCAGCCAGCTACGGTGGAAAACCGGCGCTGGAGGATATCAACCTGTCGCTTGATAGCGGCGAACTGCTGGTGGTACTCGGGCCTTCCGGCTGCGGCAAAACCACGCTGCTAAATCTGATTGCCGGGTTTGTGCCGTATCAGCATGGCAGCATCACGCTGGCGGGTAAAAGGGTTGACGGTCCGGGCGCGGAACGCGGGGTGGTATTCCAGAACGAAGGTCTGCTGCCCTGGCGTAACGTGCAGGATAATGTGGCCTTTGGTCTGCAACTGGCAGGGGTAGAGAAAGTGCAGCGTCAGCGTATCGCCCAGGAGATGTTGCAGAAAGTCGGGCTGGAGGACGCGGGCAAACGCTTTATCTGGCAGCTTTCCGGTGGACAGCGGCAGCGCGTCGGCATTGCGCGGGCGCTGGCGGCCAATCCACAGTTGTTGTTGCTGGATGAACCTTTTGGCGCGCTCGACGCCTTTACTCGTGAGCAGATGCAAACCCTGCTGCTGAAGCTGTGGCATGAGACTGGCAAACAGGTGCTGTTGATTACGCACGATATTGAAGAAGCGGTATTTATGGCCACCGAGCTGGTGCTGCTCTCATCCGGCCCTGGTCGGGTGATGGAGCGTCTGCCGCTGAATTTCGCCCGGCGCTTTGTGGCCGGGGAAGCGAGCCGCAGCATTAAGTCCGATCCGCAGTTTATTGCCATGCGCGAATACGTGCTAAGTCGCGTCTTTGCGCAACGGGAGGCGTTTTCATGAGCGTAGTGATTAATGATAAACCGCGACAGCGCACGCTGAACTGGCGCTGGCCGTTTTCACGTCAGATAACGTTAAGCCTTGGTACGCTGGTCGTCATTCTGGCGGTGTGGTGGACGGTGGCAGCGCTGCAATTAATCAGCCCGCTGTTTTTGCCAGCGCCCGGTCAGGTACTGCAAAAGTTGATCACCATCGCTGGGCCACAAGGATTTATGGATGCCACGCTATGGCAGCATCTGGCGGCCAGCCTGACGCGTATTGTTATCGCCCTGCTGGCGGCGGTGCTGCTGGGCGTCCCGGTTGGGATCGCGATGGGGCTGAGTCCGACGATGCGCGGCATTCTCGATCCGATCATTGAGCTGTATCGTCCGGTTCCGCCCCTGGCCTATCTACCGCTGATGGTCATTTGGTTTGGCATCGGTGAAACCTCCAAGATCTTGCTTATCTATCTGGCGATTTTTGCCCCTGTAGCGATGTCGGCGCTGGCGGGAGTGAAAAGTGCGCAGCAGGTGAGAGTGCGCGCCGCGCAATCGCTGGGAGCCAGCCGTGCGCAGGTGCTGTGGTTTGTTATTTTGCCGGGGGCATTACCTGAGATCCTCACCGGATTACGTATCGGACTTGGGGTGGGCTGGTCGACGCTGGTGGCGGCAGAGTTGATTGCCGCCACGCGAGGTTTGGGTTTTATGGTCCAGTCCGCCGGTGAATTTCTGGCAACGGATGTGGTGCTGGCGGGGATCGCGGTGATTGCCGTTATCGCCTTTATTTTAGAACTGGGTCTGCGCGCGCTTCAGCGTCGTCTGACGCCCTGGCATGGAGAAGTACAATGAGTGAACGTCTGAGCATTACCCCGCTGGGGCCGTATATTGGCGCACAAATTTCCGGTGCGGACCTGACGCGTCCGCTAAGCGATAACCAGTTTGAGCAGCTTTATCATGCGGTGCTGCGCCATCAGGTGGTGTTCCTGCGTGAGCAGGTGATTACGCCGCAGCAGCAGAGAGCGCTGGCGCTACGTTTTGGCGATCTTCATATTCATCCGGTCTACCCGCACGCCGAGGACGTGGAGGAGATTATCGTGCTGGATACTCACAACGATAATCCGCCGGATAACGATAACTGGCACACCGATGTGACCTTTATCGACACGCCGCCAGCCGGGGCAATTCTGGCAGCAAAAACGCTGCCTTCGACTGGTGGCGATACGCTGTGGACCAGTGGAATTGCCGCTTATGAGGCGCTCTCTGAGCCGTTTCGTCAGTTGCTGAGCGGCCTGCGGGCAGAGCATGATTTCCGCAAATCGTTCCAGGAGTTCAAGTACCGTAAGACGGAAGAAGAGCACCAGCGCTGGCTGGAAGCGGTGGCGAAGCATCCGCCTCTGTTACACCCAGTGGTGCGTACGCATCCGGTAAGCGGGAAGCAGGCGCTGTTCGTGAACGAGGGATTTACCACGCGGATTGTGGATGTCACGGAGAAAGAGAGCGAAGCGCTACTCGGGTTCCTGTTTGCGCATGTCACTAAACCAGAGTTTCAGGTGCGCTGGCGCTGGCAGCCTGACGATGTGGCGATTTGGGATAACCGCGTGACGCAGCATTACGCCAATGCGGATTATCTGCCGCAGCGGCGCATTATGCATCGGGCCACGATTTTAGGGGATAAGCCGTTCTATCGTGCGTCGTGAGTTCCTGACAGGTGCCGATTGTAGGCCGGATAAGCGTAGCGCCATCCGGCATCGTGCCGGATGGCAGCGTAAACGCCTTATCCGGCCTACAAACCTAAATGCGGTCCGATATACCGCTGGTAGCGATTTGCCTTCAGATACGTTAAATCTACCAGTACCAGGCCATCCACGCAGTTGTTAAAGTCCGGGTCGCTGCCAAAGTCGATAAACTGTACGCCACCTGGCTCACACACTTCGGAATATTGCTTGTAGAGTGGTGGAATCCCACAACCAAGGTTGCCGAGCAGCGACTTCAGCCGCGTCAGGTCTTCACTGTAATTTTCCCCGCCAAACTGCGCCAGTGCGTCGGGTAATGAGGCCGGGTACGGTCGGCGTGACTCCGCCAGCGGATGCGTTGCCGGAAACCACAGGCGATAAAAGGCAACCAGCAAATCGCGAGCCGAAGGCGGTAGCCCACCAGAAATAGAGACCGGGCCAAACAGGTAGCGATAGTGTGGATGGCGCGCCAGATACGCGCCGATACCGGACCACAGATAGTCCAGTCCGCGGCGTCCCCAGTAGCGTGGCTGAATAAAGCTGCGCCCCAACTCAATGCCGTGCTGGAGGATATCGTCCATCCGTTCGTCGTAATGAAACAGGCTATAGCTGTAAATGCCGTCCAGCCCGCGCTTTTCCATCTGTAGGGCGGTTGGCATAAAGCGGTAGGCACCGACGATCTCCAAATCGTCTTCATCCCACAGGATCAGATGCAGGTAGTCATCGTCGTAACTGTCGATGTCGCGGCGTTTGCCGCTACCTTCACCTACCGCGCGGAAGGCGATTTCCCGCAGGCGGCCCAGCTCACGTAGCAACGGAACCTCTTCCTGGCCATTACGCTGCCATAGATAGATAACCTTACCGTCTGCTGTACGCCCCAGGCACTCGGCCTGGTGTAGCTCGCGCTTGAGCAGGGCCCGGGGTTCCGGGCGAGCGATCGCGCTTTCGGTTTTAAAGACGCCCGGCCGTCCTTTTCCCAGTAGCTGAACGTGTCGGTAGCACTTGTCTGTCATTTCTCGCGGCGTAGTTTGTGGGTTACACCATGTCGTCCACGCAATTTGCTCGCCAATGGTCACCGGCAGGTTGCTGTTCCGGCGGCGGAACATCTGCTGCATTAACAACAGCATCGGCAGGTTTTGCGACACCAGGGTGCTGGCATAAAACAGCGTACTGTTGCGTGCCTCAATCCACGCAGGTAAGAGCGGTGCGCGGTATTTGGCGGCGAGCTTAATAAAGCCGGAGTGCCATTTTTTATCGTGAATGCCGCGCCGGGTTATGCGTGAAACTTCACCGGCCGGGAAGAAGATCAGCACACCGCCGTTTTGCAACTGTCGCTCCATCAGCTGTAGCGCCGCTTTAGCGGTGCGGCCATTGATATTATCCACCGGAATAAACAGCGAACTGAGCGGTTCGAGATGGGTGAGCATACGGTTGGTGACGACTTTAACATCGCGGCGAACGCGAGAGACGGCGTACAGCAAGGCCAGACCGTCGAGTGTGCCGGTAGGGTGGTTAGCGATGATAACCAGCGGCCCTTGTTCGGGAATTTGTTCCAGGCTACGGACTGGAATTTGACAGTGAATGTTGAGATGCTCCAGCACCTGTTCGACGGTATCTAACCCTTTCAGATGGCGGTGACGAGCGGCAAACTGTTGGAATTCCTCTTCATGTAACAGTTTTCTCAGTACTTTTTTTTGCCACGGGGCGGGCCTCGCCTCTGGCCACAGGTCGTCGATGACATTGTCGAGACTAAACATAGCGGCTCCTCCTCTGTCCTTTTGTGACAGTAGAAGGGCGATGTGTCGGTTAGATGGCGGTTTGGTGACGTTTTATGATAAAACGCCCCGCAGTGCAGGGCGTTGAAAGGAATTAACGTAGGATTTTTTTCTCAGCCAGATCGAGTGCGAAGTAGCTGAAAATCAGATCTGCACCAGCGCGTTTGATCGAGCCTAAGCTTTCCAGCACCACTTTTTCTTCATCTATAGCACCCGCCATCGCCGCGAATTTGATCATCGCGTATTCACCGCTGACCTGATAAGCGCCAATCGGCAGCTCGGTGCGCTCGCGGATATCGCGCAGAATATCGAGGTATGCGCCAGCCGGTTTGACCATCAGGCAGTCTGCGCCCTGGGCTTCATCCAGCAGCGATTCGCGGATCGCTTCCCGACGGTTCATTGGGTTCATCTGATAGGTTTTACGATCGCCTTTCAGCGCAGTGCCTGCAGCTTCACGGAACGGGCCGTAGAAAGAAGAGGCAAATTTCGTGGAGTAGGACATGATCGCCGTATCGGTGAAGCCCGCAGCGTCCAGCGCCTGGCGAATCGCCTGCACCTGGCCGTCCATCGCGGCGGAAGGCGCGATGAAGTCAGCACCCGCAGCGGCGGCAACCACCGCCTGCTTGCCAAGATTGGCCAGGGTTAAATCGTTATCAACGCCGTGCTCGCATAATACGCCGCAGTGACCGTGCGAAGTGTATTCACAGAAGCAGGTGTCGGACATGACGATCATTTCAGGTACGGTCTGCTTACAGATACGCGACATGCGCGCCACCAGACCGTCTTCTCTCCATGCATCGCTGCCGGTGTCATCGGTGTGGTGGGAAATACCGAAGGTCATGACTGAGCGGATGCCTGCATTAGCAATGCGTTCAATTTCGCGTGCCAGATGCTTCTCCGGAATGCGCATCACGCCTGGCATGGCCTCGATAGCTTTGTAATCGTCGAGTTCTTCTTCAACAAAGATCGGCAACACCAGGTCATTTAAGCTCAGTGTTGTCTCTTCAAACATAGCGCGCAGCGCAGGTGATTTGCGCAGGCGGCGAGGGCGTTGGATTAGGTCTGTCATGGTATGCCTGATGTTTGTGAAATCGAAGGCCGTAGTATACCCGAACCTGAGGGCGGGTGGTTTACGAAAGTTGGCTTTATATTTGGATTTCCCGTGGCGAAAGGCTGAATCATTAGAGCAATTTATTCACATGCATGACAATTTATTTATATTCATTATTTTGTTTATTTTTGTTTTTATTATTTTAAATGTTGATGTGTTTATTTGGCACGTAACGTAACTCTCGCCTATTTATTTTTTATTTGTTTAAGTATTGGGTGGATCATTTGATAATTATATGTGTTAGATATCATATGTTCTATATATTACTGAAAGTGTTTGTATTTTTGTTTTCTCGTTAAGGCTGGGGTAATTCATGATTTTGTCCGGTTTCGGACGGTGCGCAAAGAATAATTGAACCTTTTAGTTGTGAAACTGCATAATCGACCCTGCGAAACATAAAATGTTTTCTTTGCATTGATAATTGATGGATCAACTATATTACGTCCCTGAGGAGGGATGACAAATGCACATCTGGAAAAAGAAACTTGTAGTCTCACAATTAGCATTAGCCTGCACTTTGGCAATCACTTCTCAGGCGAATGCTTCAACCGATATTTCTGGAACCACGTACAACACGTTCTCCCACTATAATGATGATAGTCATACTGATAATTGGTATTACGGTGGTTATGTAGGCTGGTACAATGATGACACCGATAGTATTTATAACGGTGATATTTATCCGGTAATCAATAACGCCACTGTCAACGGTGTTATGTCTATTTCTAAATATTATCTGGATGATGAACTATCTAATAACAACAGCCTGACGATTAAAAATAGTACTATTCACGGTATGGTGATATCCGAGTGTTTGGCCACGGATTGTACTAACTATAGGAGTACCGACTACGACTACGATCGCCTGTCGATGAGCGTCATCAACTCAACGATTGATGACAACTACGAACATTATACCTACAACGGTACCTATAACGATGCGGCTGATACGCACGTTGTCGACGTTTATAATCTGGGTACGGCTATCACGCTGGATCAAGAAGTTGATCTGTCTATCTCCAACAACTCTCACGTTGCGGGTATTACGCTGACTCAGGGTTATGAGTGGGAAGACATTGACGATAACACCGTCAGCACCGGCGTAAACAGCGGCGAAGTGTTTAACAACACCCTTTCTGTCAGCGATTCTACTGTAACCTCTGGTTCATGGTCTGATGAAGGAACCTCCGGCTGGTTTGGCAATACCAGCAATGCAAGCGACTACAGCGGCTCTTATACCGCTGACGATATTGCATTAGCGGTTATTGCACATCTGGGTGCTGACAACGCGATGCAGACGACTGCCACGTTGAGCAACTCCACGCTGATGGGCGACGTGGTGTTCTCCAGCAACTTCGATGAGAACTTCTTCCCGAACGGCGCTGATACTTACCGCGATACCGATGCCGACCTGGATACCAACGGTTGGGATGGTACTGACCGTCTGGATCTTACCCTCAACAACGGCAGTAAGTGGGTGGGCGCGGCGATGTCCGTCCATCAGGTGGACGTTGATGGCGACGGTGTTTATGACCGCTACGATGCGGGCACTGAATACACCTCTACGTTGATCGACATCGCGGCTAACAGCCTGTGGCCAGTTTCAACCTATGGTATCGATAGCGACACAACTTCTTATGACGAAAATGGCCATGTGGTGGGCAACGCCGTCTACCAGAGCGGTCTGTTCAACGTTACGCTGAATGGCGCTTCACAGTGGGATACCACCAAAACGTCTCTGATCGACACTCTGGGCATCAACAGCGGTTCGGTTGTCAACGTAGGTGATTCTACCCTGATTTCTGACACCATCTCTCTGACCGGTGCTTCTGCCCTGAACATCAACGAAGATGGTCATGTTGCGACCGATACGCTGTCTATCGACAACAGTTCTGTAACGATTGCTGACGACGTATCTGCTGGCTGGAGCGTGGGTAGTGCTGCACTGTATGCCAACACCATCAACGTTACCAACAACGGTGTTCTGGATGTGGGTAACAGCACAGGTGATGCACTGCAGGTTGATACGCTGAACCTGACCAGCTATACCGACGCTTACAACCATGTTAATGCGGGTGTTTTCGACATCAACAGCACCAACTATGTGTTGAATGCTGACTTGACCAACGATCGTACTAACGACAAAACTCAGGCTAACTACGGTTACGGCGTGATCGCAATGAACTCTGATGGTCACTTGACTATCAATGGTAACGGCGATTCTGACACCTCCTACGATCAGTCTGAAGTTGATAACTATGGTGACCACGTAGCGGCAGCAACCGGTAACTATAAAGTGCGTATCGATAACGCGACCGGCGCTGGTTCTGTTGCTGATTACAAAGGTAACGAGCTGATCTACGTTAACGACACCAACAGCACCGCAACCTTCTCAGCAGCGAACAAAGCTGACCTCGGCGCTTACACCTATCAGGCGCAGCAGCAGGGTAACACCGTTGTTCTGCAGCAGATGGAGCTGACCGACTACGCAAATATGGCTCTGAGCATCCCGTCTGCCAACACTAATATCTGGAACCTGGAACAAGACACCGTCGGTACTCGTCTGACTAACGCGCGTCATGGTCTGGTTGATAACGGTGGCGCATGGGTTAGCTACTTCGGTGGTAGCTTCGATGCGGATAACGGCACCATCAACTACGATCAGGATGTTAATGGCATCATGGTCGGTGTTGATTCCAAAATTGATGGTAACAACGCCAAGTGGATTGTCGGTGCAGCAGCAGGCTTCGCGAAAGGTGATATGAGCGACCGTACCGGCCAGGTGGATCAGGACAGCCAGACTGCCTATATCTACTCTTCTGCTCGCTTTGACAACAACATCTTTGTTGACGGTAACTTAAGCTACTCCCACTTCAACAACGATCTTTCTGCCAACATGAGCAACGGTCAATATGTTGATGGCAGCACTTCTGCTGATGCCTGGGGCTTTGGTCTGAAACTGGGTTACGACCTGAAACTGGGTGATGCTGGTTACGTGGCGCCTTATGGTAGCGTATCCGGTCTGTTCCAGTCTGGTGATGACTATAAACTGAGCAACGACATGAAAGTTGACGGTCAGTCTTATGACAGCATGCGTTATGAACTCGGTGTAGATGCAGGTTATACCTTCGCCTACAGCGAAGATCAGGCGCTGACCCCGTACTTCAAACTGGCCTACGTTTACGATGACTCTAACAATGATTCTAACGTAAACGGTGACTCCATCGACAACGGCGTAGAAGGTTCTGCGGTACGTGTTGGACTGGGGACTCAGTTCAGCTTTACCAAAAACTTCAGTGCCTACACCGATGCTAACTACCTCGGTGGTGGCGATGTAGATCAAGACTGGTCTGCGAATGCTGGTGTTAAATATACCTGGTAATAAATTTCTCATTGAGAAAAAGATAATTTAATCCAGAAAAATGCCCGTCACGGATTTGACGGGCATTTATTGCAAGGAGTGCGCACATGCTATCTACAAATAAACCTCTTTTGGAATTTTGTAAGCTTGATAAATGTTTGTCAAAATATGGTAAACATTTTAAATATGATAACAAAAAACAAATTATATATTCCAGTGATATAAATGGCGACGATACCTTTATTATTTTAAGCGGTGTTGTTTCCCTGCGTAGAGGGGAAAGCGTGCTGGTCGGGATTGTACAGGCACCTTTTATTATGGGCCTTTCGGATGGCGTAATGAAAACAGATGTACCATACAGATTAATAACCGAAAGTAATTGTACGGGATATCATCTTCCTGCCTCACAAACGATTAATATCATTGAACAATGCCAGCTTTGGCGCGAAGCTTTTTGCTGGTTAGCATGGCAAAACTGCATGCTTGAAATGCGCGACTTGCAGTTGATTGGCAATAACTCCTACGATCAGATCCGTGCGACGCTGATATCCATGACGGAATGGGACGACGTTCTGCGTTCGCGTATCGGCGTCATGAACTATATTCACCAACGCACGCGAATTTCACGCTCAGTTGTTGCTGAGGTTCTCGCGGCTTTGCGTAAAGGTGGTTACATTGAAATGAATAAAGGCAAACTGGTGAACATTAACCGTTTGCCTTTTGAGTATTGAATCAGGAGGCGGGAATAACCTGCGGTTTGTTGCCGCTCAGTTCGCTCACCAGATTGTTGATCCCGTCGCTCATATTGGTAAAGCGGGTCAGCGGGGAGCGGGTCACCACGACAAAGGCCCCGACGTTTTGCTGTGGGATCATCGCCATATAAGTAATGAAGCCACCGCCGCCACCGGTTTTTTGAATAATTCCTGGACGCCCATTCTTCGGCGCCATATAGACCCAGCCCAAACCAAGCGCATCGGCCTTGCCCGGCACATCCATCCCTATCACTTTGGTTAACTGCGTACGCTGATAAATCAGCGTCTGCATCCGGTCGGCCTGCTGGCTACGATGGTAAAAATCAGAAGAGAGATACTGCTGCATCCAGCGCATCATATCGCCTGGCGTTGAATAGACGCCGCCGCTGCCCATCGCCGCCAGCGTATTGTTACACGGGCTGGCGCCTTTTTCCGCGACCATCAGACGTCGGCATTGATCGGGGGATGGGGTAAAGGTGGTGTCTTTCATCCCCAACGGACGGGTAATTTTTTCTTCAAACAGCTGTGGATAAGGCTTACCAGAGGCAGTTCCCAGCGCATCGGCCAGCAGGTCAAACGCCAGGTTCGAATAGGAAGCCTGCGAGCCCGGTGCGGCTTTTAGCGTGGCGGTAGAGAGATAGCTCCAGCGCTGTTCGCGAGTCGGCCAGACAAAGACCGGGCGTTTTGCCGCGCCGCCAGGCTGCTCGCGTGGCAGCGCGCTGGTGTGCGTCGCCAGATTCACCAGCGTGATAGGCGTGCCCTGATAAGTCGGCACGCGTGCGCCTGGTGGTGCATATTTACTCAATGGATCGTTGAGTTTAACTGTGCCCTGATCGAGTAATTTCACCAGCATTTCGCTGGTCATTAATTTAGTGATTGAGGCAATTCGAATCACGGAATCAAGCTGTGGATGGACGTTGTTACCGGGACGCGTTTCGCCAAAGCTACGAAACACGCGCTGATTACCATCAATCACCACAAGCGCCATCCCCGTAGCTCCGCTGCCGTAGAAAATATGATCGGCATACCGGTCGACGATGTCAGAGGCAAAGACGGGATCGGTTATAGGCTGTGCCGCCTGGACTGATGTCAATGACGCCGCACACAGCGCGGCAGAAAAAAGCAGACTACGTTTCAACGGTGGTGTCCATGAGTTAGAGGAAATAAAAGATGACATGCGTATGCGTATTTATACTACTCGTTGGCATATTGCAAAGCGCTTATCAGCCAATGATAGTGGGAAAAACGTAACGATGAGTAAACGTGGGCTTTTCCCGGAGAGTGGATGTTCGCTTTTGTGATCTCACGCTGTAATAATCTGAACATGCCGGAACGCTGTCGGTGTGAAAACCGCAGAAACAATTCTACAAAACCAGATAGCGAACTAAGTGCGTCGGTTCTGGTCACAATTGTCGGTTTCAGCTTGTGTTTATTGGGCGTAAGCCGTCTTGCCGCGGTAAACCACCGTGGCAAATGCACAGCAGTCGTCATAACGATAAGAAGTTAGCAGGAGAGCACTATGTTTAAGTCTTTTTTCCCAAAGCCGGGGCCGTTCTTTATTTCGGCATTTATTTGGGCACTGGTCGCTGTTGTATTTTGGCAGGCAGGTGGGGGAGCCTGGGTTGCACAGATTACCGGCGCATCGGGGGATGTACCGATTAGCGCGGCGCGATTCTGGTCACTGGATTATCTGATTTTTTATGCATACTACATTCTGTGCGTTGGCGTGTTTGCGCTGTTCTGGTTTATCTACAGTCCGCACCGCTGGCAGTACTGGTCGATACTCGGTACCTCGCTGATTATCTTCGTTACCTGGTTTCTGGTTGAAGTCGGCGTCGCTGTCAACGCCTGGTATGCCCCGTTCTACGACCTGATTCAAACCGCACTCAGCACGCCGCATAAGGTGAAGATTGAGCAGTTCTATCAGGAAGTGGGGATCTTTCTCGGGATTGCGCTGATAGCCGTCGTCATTGGCGTGATGAACAACTTCTTTGTCAGCCATTACGTCTTCCGTTGGCGTACCGCGATGAACGAACATTATATGGCGCACTGGCAGCATCTGCGTCATATCGAAGGTGCGGCGCAACGTGTGCAGGAAGACACCATGCGTTTCGCTTCCACGCTGGAAGACATGGGCGTAAGTTTTATTAACGCGATTATGACGCTGATTGCCTTCCTGCCGGTACTGGTTACGCTTTCTGCGCATGTCCCGGATCTGCCGATTGTTGGACATATTCCTTACGGTCTGGTGATTGCCGCGATTGTCTGGTCGTTGATGGGGACCGGGCTGCTGGCCGTGGTGGGGATCAAACTGCCTGGGCTGGAGTTCAAAAATCAGCGGGTGGAAGCGGCGTACCGTAAAGAGCTGGTGTACGGTGAAGATGATGGTAATCGCGCGACGCCGCCCACGGTTCGCGAGCTGTTCCACGCGGTACGTCAAAACTACTTTCGCCTCTATTTTCACTATATGTACTTCAATATCGCCCGTATTCTTTACCTACAGGTTGATAACGTTTTCGGCTTGTTCCTGCTGTTTCCATCGATTGTTGCCGGTACGATTACGCTCGGCCTGATGACGCAAATCACCAACGTGTTTGGCCAGGTGCGCGGCTCGTTCCAGTATCTGATTAACTCCTGGACAACGTTAGTGGAACTGATGTCTATTTATAAGCGTCTGCGCAGCTTTGAACGAGAGCTTGATGGTCAGGATATTCAGGAAGTTACCCATACGCTGAGTTAATAATAAGGAGATGTTATGTCGACGGTTTCCCGTCTTTACCCCTTGTATGGCCTTGCTGCACTGGTGCTGGTGGGATGTAGTAGTCAACCCGCGCAGCCGCTAAAAAAAGGGGAGAAAGCCGTCGATGTGGCGAGCGTGGTGCGGCAAAAAATGCCCGCCAGCGTGAAAGACCGGGACGCGTGGGCGCAGGATTTGGCGAAAACGTTTGCCAGCCAGAAGCTGGTGCCGACGGTTGAAAATATCTGTTCGGTGCTGGCGGTCGCGCAGCAGGAGTCCAACTATCAGGCCGATCCGGTTGTCCCGAATTTAAGCAAAATAGCCTGGAAAGAGATTGACCGTCGCGCCGAGCGTATGCATATCCCAGTGTTTTTGGTGCATACCGCGCTGAAGATTAACTCGCCAAATGGGAAAAGCTACAGCGAGCGTCTGGATACGGTGAAAACCGAAAAACAGCTTAGCGCGATCTTTGATGATTTTATCAACATGGTACCGATGGGGCAGACGTTATTTGGTTCGCTTAATCCGGTGCATACCGGTGGGCCGATGCAGGTCAGCATCGCCTTTGCTGAGCAACACACCAGCGGGTATCCGTGGCAAATGGAAGGAACCGTGCGCCAGGAAGTCTTTACCCTGCGCGGCGGACTGTGGTTCGGCACGTATCACTTGCTGAATTACCCGGCGAACTATAGCGCGCCCATCTTCCGTTTCGCGGATTTTAATGCGGGATGGTACGCCAGCCGTAATGCGGCGTTTCAGAATGCCGTCAGCAAAGCCAGTGGTGTGAAGCTGGCGCTGGATGGGGATTTGATTCTCTATAACAGCAAAGAACCGGGTAAAACGGAGCTGGCGGTACGCAAGCTTGCCGGGAAGCTGGGGATGAGTGAGAGCGATATCCATCGTCAGTTGCAAAAAGGCGACAGCCTGGCCTTCGAGGAGACTGCGCTGTACGAGAAGATGTATAAGCTGGCGGAAGTGAAGGCAGGAAAAGCGTTACCACGGGAAATGCTGCCAGGTATTCAACTGGAAAGCCCGAAGATTACGCGTAATTTGACCACGGCATGGTTTGCCAAACGCGTGGACGATCGTCGGGCGAAGTGTATGGGTCAGTCATCGTTGTGATGACGATGGCGCCAGCGCACCACCGCCGCGATGACGCCAAGGATAAGGCAGCCAGTGAGGAAGGGAATCAGTCCAAACAGGGTGCCGACGCCTAAGCCAATTTCAACGCGTGGGCGCCCGGTCTCGTGCATCTGTAGCTGCATCAGTTCTTCATAGATACCGGGCGCATGGGCTAACAGATTTAAAACCTGAGCCCCGGCCCAGAAGCAAAACAGCACAAAAACGGCATACGCAATGTTGCCGGGCAGAGAGGAGGTATCTCGATGCTTGCCCTTAAACAGGGATTTTGAGAGCGTAAAATCAGCCATAGGGACCTCCAGGAAATATCCTGCGTTGTCGATGCCATACCAGTAACTGACAGTGAGTCTGACAGGTGATCGGGATTGTCAATATCAGAATGATGGTAATTTCAGGTAGAGATTATTCCTGGATTTTGATTTTTTGTTGAGCATCACAAATGTGTAACTTTAAGTTAAATTGATTCACATTTCAGAATTTCCGCACAGGACACAGACGCCCGCAGTGAAATGTGCGAGGATGCTGTTCAACGATGTACTTCCACCGGAGCTGTTATGAACCTGCCTGTAAAAATTCGTCGCGACTGGCACTATTACGCGTTTGCCATTGGGCTGATCTTTATTCTGAATGGCGTGGTGGGATTATTGGGTTTTGAAGCGAAAGGATGGCAAACCTATGCGGTGGGGCTGGTTACGTGGGTGATTAGCTTTTGGCTCGCGGGACTTATTATTCGCCGCCGTGCCGATGAGGATGAAGATGTCAAGGATGCCCAATAGTTATCGGGCATCCTGTCTGCTTTTACATGCTGGTTTTCAGCGCGCTATCGGCAGCGTGGCGCTCCAGCGCCAGCTCGATCAGACGTGTGATCAGATCGGTATAGCCTAAGCCGCTGGCCTGCCACAGTTTGGGATACATACTGATGTTGGTAAAGCCCGGTAGCGTGTTGATCTCGTTGATCACCACGTCATTCTCTGCGGTCAGGAACACATCCACTCGCGCCATCCCGGCGCAACCCAGGGTCTGGTAAGCCTGAATAGCGATTTCACGGATCCTGTCGTTAATTTCTGAGGCGATCGCCGCCGGAACCACGACTTTGGCACCGTTATCGTCAATATATTTGGTATCGTACGCGTAGAAATCGCTGTTCAGGACGATCTCGCCACAGGTGCTGGCTTGCGGGTGATCGTTACCCAGTACCGCACATTCGATCTCGCGGCCTTTGATCCCTTGTTCCACCACCACTTTATGATCGAACTCAAACGCCAGTGCAACAGCCTGGTTGTATTGCGCTTCGCTGGTGACTTTGCTGACGCCAACGGATGATCCCTGGTTGGCTGGCTTCACAAACAGCGGCAGACCCAGACGCGATTCGACCTCAGCAAAGCTGATGGCATTGCGATTGGCGCGGGTGAGCGTAATAAATGGCGCGATGTTTAATCCGGCATCGCGCAGCAGACGTTTGGTGATATCTTTATCCATGCAGGCCGCAGAGCCCAGTACATCAGAACCGACGAACGGTAAATTTGCCACGCGCAGCATGCCTTGCAGTGAACCATCTTCACCCAGCGTGCCGTGCACGATAGGGAAAATAACATCGACCGTTGGCAGCGGCTGACCGTTTTGTGCATCGATCAGCTGCTGTTCTTGTTTACCCGGTACCTGCGCCAGGCTGGTGGCGGAAGGGCGCAACGCAATGCGTGCCGGATCGTCAGAGTTGAGCAGATAGTTGCTGGCATCGCTCACGTGCCACTGCCCTTGTTTATCAATACCTAACAGCACAACGTCAAAGCGAGTCTTGTCGATGGCATCGACAATATTTTTTGCCGATTGCAATGACACTTCATGTTCCGCTGATTTACCACCAAATACGATTCCTACTCGCAACTTTGCCATCTTAAAAACCCATTCCTTGAATGCAAAGCACATACATTACCACGACAAAACGCAGGATTCCTCGGCTTCTGGCAGATTGTTTTGGTGGATTCCCCGGGAATGAATACGCACAAACCCATAGGGCATGTTAGCAGCATAATTCCCTGTATCTAATAGGGGGTTAATGTGATGGATATCACAAATATGATGAGCGGGGAGATAAAATACCAAACTGTGAAACATCGCACCTCTGAACCCTCGTTTGAAGGCGTAATTTGTTAAGCTGCTCGCAGTTTTCAGCTATTTACCGTTATGAGTCCTTATGGAATCCTGGAGAGTTAACCTTATTTCCGTGTGGTTCGGTTGCTTTTTCACCGGACTTGCAATCAGCCAAATCCTGCCTTTTCTGCCGCTCTATATCTCCCAACTGGGAGTCACCTCGCACGAAGCGCTCTCAATGTGGTCCGGGTTAACGTTTAGCGTCACGTTTCTTATTTCTGCCATTGTTTCACCGATGTGGGGCAGTTTAGCTGACCGTAAAGGGCGTAAGCTGATGCTGTTACGGGCCTCGCTGGGGATGGCAATTGCCATTTTGCTGCAGGCATTTGCCACTAACGTCTGGCAGCTTTTTCTGCTGCGCGGGGTGATGGGGTTAACGTCGGGATACATTCCCAATGCGATGGCGTTGGTGGCGTCGCAAGTCCCGCGAGAACGCAGTGGTTGGGCGTTGAGCACGCTCTCAACGGCGCAAATTAGTGGGGTGATTGGCGGGCCGCTGATGGGCGGTTTTATTGCCGACCATGTTGGCTTACGTGCGGTATTTTGTATTACCGCCGCACTGTTGGTAGTGAGTTTTATGGTCACACTGTTCTTAATTAAAGAGGGTGTCCGACCGACGATTAAAAAAAGCGAGCGTTTAAGCGGGAAAGCTGTTTTTGCTTCGTTACCGTATCCCGCGCTGGTCATTAGTCTGTTTTTTACCACCATGGTGATTCAACTGTGTAACGGCTCAATTGGCCCCATTCTGGCGCTGTTTATCAAATCGATGGTGCCAGATAGCGCAAATATTGCCTTTCTCAGCGGCCTGATTGCCTCGGTTCCCGGCATATCCGCTTTGATTTCAGCGCCACGTCTTGGAAAGTTGGGCGACAGAATTGGTACTGAACGGATCCTGATGGCAACGCTCATATTCGCCGTGGTGCTGTTTTTCGCTATGTCATGGGTTACCACTCCGCTGCAGTTAGGGATACTACGTTTTCTGCTCGGCTTTGCCGATGGTGCAATGCTGCCTGCGGTGCAAACGCTATTAGTGAAATACTCCAGCGAGCAAATTACCGGGCGCATCTTTGGGTATAACCAGTCGTTTATGTATCTTGGAAACGTCGCTGGACCCTTGATGGGGGCAACCGTATCGGCCATGGCGGGTTTCCGCTGGGTCTTTATCGCTACCGCGAGCATTGTGCTTATTAATATCTGGCAACTGGCTATCGCGTTGCGACGCCGGCGTCTCGCTCGCTGAATGGCGGATTAACAACGCGGGTTGCCAGCGTTGTTAATCCATAATTGAAGATTATATATCTGGGTGACTATTAATCTCCTTACCCTTTTATATTGAATTATTCTGCAGAAAGCGTCATTCCCCCTTATTTTGTGTTGTGATTGTTTTCGCAAAATGTTTTATTTCTGCAATAAATACAACTTTCATCCTCTAGGAAGTTGTGAGTCTTAGTGATAACGTGGCCTTTATTTAGTTAAGGGAATACGAAAATGAAAAATCTCATCACTGAGTTGTTACTTAAGCTCGCCCAAAAAGAAGAAGAGTCGCAAGACCTGGCCGCGCAAGTCGCAACGTTAGAGCGGGTCATCATGGAAATGCTGCGCAACATGGCAACAAATGAGCAGCAAACACTGATTCGTCAAATAGAAGATGCGCTGGCAGGGGTAAGTCAAATGCCCGCATTTCTGACGACCATGCACAGTGCTGGCGAGAACGTATCTAAAACGTGTTGAGATATCTGCAGATACTTATCGACGAATTATCATAAAAGTGTCACATCAAATACTTATAGTCGCTTTGTTTTAATTTTACCGTATTTGTACATGGAGAAAATAAAGTGAAACAAAGCGCACTCGCTATTGCCCTGTTACCCTTGCTGTTTACCCCGGTTATTCATGCAGAAACATCTACCGTAGCGGCTATGGATAATCGTGCCGCACAGGGAGATATCACCACACCGGGTGGCGCGCGTCGATTAACGACTGATCAAACGGCAGCACTACGAGATTCTTTGAACGATAAACCGGCCAAGAATATTATTTTATTGATCGGTGATGGTATGGGGGACTCGGAAATTACCGCTGCGCGAAATTATGCAGAAGGCGCGGGTGGTTTTTTTAAAGGTATTGATGCGTTACCCCTGACCGGACAATACACGCACTACGCGTTGGATAAAAAAACGGGTAAACCTGACTATGTGACCGATTCCGCAGCCTCTGCGACGGCATGGACGACCGGTGTTAAAACATATAACGGTGCGCTGGGCGTTGATATTCACGAAAAAGATCACGCCACTATTCTGGAAATGGCCAAAGCTGCCGGTCTGGCGACAGGCAACGTATCCACTGCTGAATTGCAGGATGCCACCCCCGCGGCGCTGGTTGCGCATGTGACGTCGCGTAAATGTTACGGTCCGAGCGTCACCACTGAGAAATGCCCGACGAATGCGCTGGAAAAAGGCGGTAAAGGGTCAATCACCGAACAATTATTGAATGCCCGTGCTGACGTTACGCTGGGCGGCGGGGCAAAAACCTTTGCTGAGACCGCTGCTGCGGGCGAGTGGCAGGGTAAAACGCTGCGTGAACAGGCTCAGGCCCGTGGTTATCAGATGGTCAGTGATACCGCGACGCTGGCAGCCATTACCGAAGCGAATCAGGATAAACCGCTGTTAGGTTTGTTCTCTGATGGCAACATGCCGGTACGCTGGGAAGGGCCAAAAGCGTCTTACCACGGTAACCTTGATAAGCCAGTCGTGACCTGTACGCCCAATCCAAAACGTAACGACACGGTGCCAACGCTTGCACAGATGACGGATAAAGCGATTGAGCTATTAAGTAAGAATGAAAAAGGCTTTTTCCTGCAGGTAGAAGGCGCGTCTATCGATAAGCAGGATCACGCCGCAAACCCGTGCGGTCAGATTGGTGAAACGGTCGATCTGGATGAAGCTGTACAGCGCGCGCTGGCCTTCGCGAAGAAAGACGGCAACACGCTGGTCGTCGTGACAGCTGACCACGCGCATGCCAGCCAGATTGTTGCGCCAGACACCAAAGCCCCTGGCCTGACTCAGGCGCTGAATACCAAAGATGGCGCGGTGATGGTTATCAGCTATGGTAACTCGGAAGAGGAATCACAGGAGCATACCGGCAGCCAGCTGCGTATTGCCGCCTATGGCCCGCATGCGGCGAATGTGGTAGGCCTGACCGATCAGACCGACCTGTTTTACACCATGAAAGCGGCGTTAGGGCTGAAGTAACCTGTATTTGGTCACTTAATTTTAATAATGAGGTGGCTATTTCTGCGTCAGCAACCAGACTTACTACACGTCATCCTTCAAGCAGCCAACATCGAGGTCGCTTGAAAGGTGACGTGTAGAGTGAATACTCACAACAGGATGGTGCTATGAAAATAACATTACTCGTTACCCTATTATTTGGCCTGGTTTTCTTAACTACCGTCGGCGCTGCCGAGAAGACGTTAACCCCGCAACAACAACGTATGACCACCTGCAACCAGCAGGCGACGGCGCAGACCTTAAAAGGGGATGCCCGGAAGACATATATGAGTGATTGCTTGAAAAACAGTCAGTCTGCGCCTGATGAAAAGAGTCTGACGCCGCAGCAGCAGAAAATGCGCGAATGTAACGTTCAGGCAACAGAGCAGTCGCTGAAAGGCGACGATCGTAAAAAATTTATGAGCGCTTGCCTGAAAAAAGCTGCGTAATACATACGGGTGAGCGGATAAAATCGCTCACCCGAAATATCATACTTCCGCCGCCAGACCCCTTTCTATAATTTGGGAAATTTGTTTCAGAATATTCCCAAATACGATGAATGATGAAAACTTTTATCAAAAGAAGGCCGTACCGAATGAAGCATTTTTATCGCTTCATCAAAACGACCACCAACGTTCCGGTCTGCGATTTGCCCGACGGATAAGACTGCCTCGCGCAGTCGGGCTGGGGGGAATGTTTTTCCCCATCGCGTCGGTATTAGTCTCGCAACCCATAACCGGAGGTTGGTGGCTATTACTGGTGGGATGGGCGTTTGTCTGGCCGCACCTTGCGTGGCAGTTGGCGAGTAAAGCGGAAGATCCGCTATACAGTGAATTTACGAATATTAAAGCCGATGCGATCCTCGCTGGCATGTGGGTGGGGATCATGGGGGCAAACCTGCTGCCATCCACGGCGCTGCTGATGATTATCTGCATCAACCTGATGGGCGCAGGTGGGGTGCGATTATTCATCGCTGGCGTTGTGTTGATGGTGGTTTCATGTCTGGTGACGCAACAGTTAACGGATATTCCGGTCGTGTTTAGCAGTACGCAACTGAGCGTGCTGTTGTCGCTGCCGGTACTGGTGATTTATCCGCTGCTGTTTGCCTGGGTTAGCTACCAGACGGTGATCAAATTGGCGGAGCATAAACGCCGCCTGCAGGTCATGAGTACGCGGGATGGAATGACCGGGGTTTATAATCGGCGCCATTGGGAGCTATTGCTGCGCAATGAATTTGATAATTGCCGTCGCCAGCAACGTGATGCCACGTTGCTTATTATCGATATCGACCATTTTAAGAGCATCAATGATACCTGGGGTCATGACGTAGGGGATCAGGCGATTGTTGCGCTGACGCGTCAGTTGCAAATGACGCTGCGCGGCAGTGATGTGATTGGGCGTTTTGGTGGCGATGAGTTTGCGGTAATTATGTGCGGTACACCTGCAGCCAGCGCAATCGCAGCGATGTCGCGCGTCCATGAACGACTTAGCCAGTTACGCTTGTCCTGCGCTCCGCAAGTTGCCCTGCGGATTAGCGTCGGTGTTGCTCCGCTGACTTCTGAAACAGAGCACTATCGGGAGTGGTTGAAGTCAGCGGATATGGCGCTTTACAAAGCAAAGAATGCCGGACGTAACCGTACTGAAGCGGCGGCCTGACGTCCGACCTGCACTCAGGATTTGCTGAGTTTCTCTGATTGTTCCATGCACTTAACCATCGCTTCGATGACTGACGAACGGAAGCCGCGCTCTTCGAGGACGCGCACTGCCTCAATGGTGGTTCCGCCAGGCGAGCACACCATATCTTTCAGTTCTCCAGGATGTTTACCCGTTTCCAGTACCATCTTCGCCGATCCCATGACCGCCTGTGCCGCGAATTTATATGCTTGCGCGCGTGGCATGCCGCCCTTAACGGCGGCATCGGCCATGGCTTCGATAAACATAAACACATAGGCCGGGGCTGAACCGCTGACGCCAACGACCGGGTGAATCATCGATTCTGCGATGACTTCGGCTTCGCCAAAGCAGCGGAAAATATTCAACACATCAGCAGTATCTTCCGGTGTTACCAGCGCATTTGGGGTGACGGACGTCATTCCTGCATTGACCAGTGACGGCGTGTTAGGCATTGCGCGGATAATTTTACGGTCATGACCCAGTGCGCGGGCGAGTTGATCGAGGGTGACGCCCGCCGCAATGGATACCACCAGGGAATCTTTGTTCAGACTGGAGGTGATTTCACTCAGCACCTTAATCATGATGCCTGGCTTCACGGCGCCAAAGACAATATCTGCGATCTGCGCGACTTCTTGCGCAGACTGCGCCGCATTTATGCCGTACTGATCGTGCAGCGCTGCGACTTTATCGGGAGAGGGGGTATAGACCCAGATTTGTCCGGGGAGTACCTGGCCGCTGGCGATCAGGCCGCCAAGAATCGCTTTACCCATATTTCCGCAGCCGATAAAACCAATTTTCTTGTCCATCTTGTCACTCCCTATGCGTGATATTCATTGTTTTATACCCATCATCCTTCAAGTCACTTGAATTATTTAGGGTAAATCTGGGAAAGCTAAGCTTAGCGCGGAATGAAGGCGTTCAGAAGGAGAAACAGCGCTTTGCCTGAAAGTAAAAGCACGAGACAATGTGCAATTGCACATGTGTCTGGAGGTGTTATGACGATTTGGGTGGATGCGGATGCGTGTCCGAATGTGATTAAAGAAATTTTATATCGGGCCTCCGAGCGGATGCAGATGCCGCTCATTTTGGTCGCCAATCAGAGTTTGCGCGTTCCGCCTTCTCGTTTTATCCGCACTTTACGTGTTCCGGCCGGGTTTGATGTCGCCGATAACGAAATTGTGCGCCAGTGCAGCGCTGGAGACCTGGTTGTCACGGCGGATATCCCGCTGGCCTCTGAAGTCATTGAAAAAGGCGCTGCGGCACTCAACCCGCGCGGTGAGCGCTATACCGAGGCGACGATCCGTGAACGTCTGACGATGCGTGATTTTATGGATACGCTGCGTGCCAGCGGGATCCAGACCGGGGGGCCTGACAGCCTTTCGCCGCGTGACAGGCAACATTTTGCGGCTGAACTGGACAAGTGGTGGCTGGAAGTTCAACGTGGAAAATAATAATTGTAATTTATTTTTTACACTTTCTTCGTTGTGAATTCTTGTTATAGTAGGGTTTAATCGATTTTATCGCCTTATTGGAATATATTCTTTACACTTTGGCGATGTACTAGTTTGATGGTATGATTATAACTTTAACAGCATCAGATCCCGCTTACCTGCGGTTCTCTGGGGAACTTCTGTGATGACACAACCGCTTTATCTTGTTGGCCCCCGGGGGTGTGGTAAGACGACAACCGGTATGGCGCTGGCGAAAGCCATCGACTTTCAGTTCGTTGATACCGATCGTTGGTTGCAATCACACCTGCAGATGACGGTGGCTGAAATTGTTGAAAGAGAAGGATGGGAAGGTTTTCGCGCCCAGGAAACGACCGCCTTGCAGGCCGTTACGGCCCCCTCAACAGTCGTGGCGACCGGCGGCGGTATTATTCTTACTGAATATAATCGTCACTACATGCGTAGTCACGGCATGGTCATCTATTTAAACGCACCAGTATCGGTACTGGTAAACCGCCTGGAAGTGGCGCCTGAAGAAGGATTGCGCCCGACGTTGACCGGCAAGCCATTAACCGAAGAAGTGCAGGAAGTTCTTGAACAGCGCGATACGCTGTATCGTGAAGCGGCGCATTATATTGTTGATGCGACGAATGAACCTTCGCAGGTTGTGGCTGATATTCTTGTGATACTGTCGCAAGCCCGGTCACGGCTACAGGGCGGAGCTTATTGTTAAGGGTTTCCCGATATAGACCGATCTTTCCACTCAATCCTGGGCGCGCAGACATATTATCTGTCCTCTGCCGGAGCGTGCCTGTATCACAATTTTTGCACCTCCTGCTATAGCGCGGAAAGTGAAAATTAAACGATAACAATATAGTACTGGAATGATTTGGAATCTTTACACTATGCATCGCCGATCTGCTGCTACGCTTTTGAGCATTTGTAGCGCAGGTCAGTACCCGGCATTTGTCCGGGGATTCACGGCAAAGTAAGAAGACGGTGGAACAACAAATGAGTACGTCGTTGGCTATCCTCACGATTGGTGTTGTGCCGATGTGTGAGGTGTTACCGCTCCTGACGGAATATATCGATGAACAACACATAACTCACCACAGCCTGCTGGGACAGATGCGGCGAGAAGAGGTGATGGCCGAGTATGCGGTCTCGCCCGGTGACGAGTCGTTATTGACGCTGCTGAGCGACCATCAACTGGCTCATGTCTCGCGCCAGAAAGTCGAGCGCGATTTGCAAAGTATTGTTGAAGTGCTGGATAACCAGGGTTTTGACGTTATTTTGCTGATGAGCACGGCCTCAATTACCCGCCTGGCGGCCCGCAATAGTATCTTGCTGGAGCCTTTACGCATTATTCCTCCCCTGGTGGCCTCAATTGTGGAAGGGCATCAGGTTGGGGTGATTGTGCCGGTCGCCGAATTGCTCCTGACCCAGGAACAAAAATGGCAGGTGCTACAGACGCCCCCCGTCTATGCCGTGGCAAACCCGATTCACGGTTCTGAACAACAGCTGATTGATGCCGGAAAAGATCTGCTTGAGCAGGGCGCTGATGTTCTCATGCTGGATTGTTTGGGTTTTAACCAACGCCATCGTGATTTACTGCAAAAGTCGCTGGATGTCCCGGTTCTTCTGTCTAACGTACTGATTGCCCGACTGGCATCCGAGTTGCTCGCTTAATTTTGCGTGACAGGTACAACGTCAGGCCCCTATATTGGTTATCAACTTAATCACGAGATAGGGCCAGTTGTATGCTTCAAAGTAATGAATACTTTTCCGGCAAAGTAAAATCGATTGGTTTTACCAGCAGCAGTACTGGCCGCGCCAGCGTTGGCGTTATGGCGGAAGGTGAATACACCTTTGGTACAGCGGCACCTGAAGAGATGACGGTGGTAAGCGGTGCGTTAAATGTGTTACTGCCGGGGGAAACTGAGTGGAAAGTATATGCCGCAGGAGACGTGTTTAACGTACCGGGCAACAGTGAGTTTCATCTGCAGGTAGCAGAGCCAACATCCTATCTTTGCCGCTATCTGTAATTGTTTATTGCCTGATAGTACTCACTTATCTGGCCTACAATATGCGTAGGCCAGATAAGTCGCAAGGGGTGACATCTGGCAATACGAAGTCACTCAGCGTTGTGCTTCGCCGCCTAATCCTTCCACCAGGCTTTTAATCAACGCGGCCAGTTCACCCGTCATCAGGATGAAATCGGCATCAAAACGTTGAGCGTAGTCTTCACGGTCGATGTCTTCATTTTGATCGCGCAGTTCATCGCTGAACTTCAGACGCTTAATGGAACCGTCGTCACACATAACGAACTGAATACGCTGCTGCCAGTCGAGCGCCAGCTTGGTGACCAGTTTGCCTGCTTCGATGTGTACGGCAATTTCATCGCAAACCAGATCCTGTTTCTTCGCGCGGATCACGCCGCCGTCTTCCAGCATCGCTTTCAGTTCGGCTTCATCCAGTAACTGGAAACCTTGCGCCGTTGTGCCGGAGCGAACCCATTCGGTCAGCGTTAGCTCAATAGGGTTTTCCATCGTCAGCGGAACGACCGGCAGCGAACCGAGGCTCTTACGCAGCAGCGCCAGCGTATCTTCCGCTTTCTTCGCGCTTGCACAGTCGACCATGATCAGGTCATTGACGGTGTCGATCCACATCATTGTCTGGCTGAAGCGGCTAAAAGCGCGCGGCAGCAATGAGTGCAACACTTCATCTTTCAGCGAGTCTTTTTCGGTCTTCTTGAGTTTGCGACCTTGCTCAGCTTCCAGTTTGATTATTTTGGCTTCCAGTGCCTGTTTGATAACCGGCGACGGCAGAATTTTTTCTTCTTTGCGGGCGCAGATAATAATTTGGCCATTGGCGGTATGCGTTAATGCATCGCTGTGCGATCCCATCGGCGGAACCCAGCCCATTTTTGCCATATCCTGGCTACCGCAAGGGGTGAACGTCATTGATGCCAGCTGTTTTTCCATCTCTTCGGCACGCAAAGAAACATCGCGGCTAAGACGGTAAACCATTAAATTTTTGAACCACAGCATGATAATTTCCACGGCCTTGTCGTTAAATCCAGCGGGCATGATAGCGAATTGTCGCTATGCTTGCATTGTTAATCGGGAAGAGGAGTAAACCGTGCGTATAGGTATCGATTTAGGCGGTACGAAAACGGAAGTTATCGCGCTTGGCGATGCGGGTGAACAGCTTTTTCGCCATCGCCTGCCGACGCCGCGTGATGATTATCGACAAACCATAGAAACCATCGCCGCGCTGGTGGAGATGGCGGAAAAAGCCACCGGGCAGACGGGAACCGTAGGGATGGGCATTCCCGGTTCAATTTCGCCCTACACCGGAGTGGTGAAGAATGCCAACTCGACCTGGCTTAACGGGCAGCCTTTTGACAAAGACTTAAGTGCGCGTCTGAACCGCGAAGTCCGCCTGGCAAACGATGCTAACTGCCTGGCTGTGTCTGAAGCGGTCGATGGCGCAGCGGCGGGGGCGCAGACCGTGTTTGCGGTAATTATTGGTACCGGCTGTGGTTCCGGCGTGGCGCTAAATGGCCGGGTGCATACCGGTGGGAATGGCACGGCGGGCGAGTGGGGGCATAATCCGCTGCCGTGGATGGATGATGATGAGCTGCGTTATCGGCAGGAAGTACCCTGTTATTGCGGTAAACAAGGCTGTATTGAAACCTTTATCTCAGGGACCGGTTTTGCCACTGATTATCATCGCCTGAGCGGGAACCCGCTAAAAGGCAGTGAAATTATCCGTCTGGTAAACGAACAGGATGCGCTGGCGGAACAGGCGCTGAGCCGATATGAATTACGCCTGGCGAAATCATTAGCGCATGTGGTGAATATTCTCGACCCGGATGTCATTGTGCTGGGCGGCGGAATGAGCAATGTCGACAGGCTGTACCAAAACGTTCCGTCACTGATTAAGCAGTTTGTTTTTGGCGGTGAGTGTGAAACGCCTCTGCGCAAGGCGTTACACGGTGACTCCAGTGGCGTGCGCGGCGCAGCCTGGCTGTGGCCGCAGGTATAAACGTTTACGTCGCGGGTGCAACCTGTTGTTGCACGCCGCGCTTCAGGCGACCATAGATCAGCAGTGATGACATCGCGGAAAAAGACAGTAGAGCCGCAGGGATCGTGACGTAGTTGTAGGCAAAGCCCAGCGTCAACATTAAGCCGCCGAAGTAAGCGCCAATTGCGCTACCCAGATTAAAGGCCATTTGCCCACCGGCCGCTCCCAGCAGTTCACCGCCCTTCGCGTTTTGTAGCAGTAAAATTTGCAGCGGTGCTGATAGCGCAAATAGACCCGCACAGCAAATAAAGGCGAACGTCAGCGAGGCGGCTTTGATGCCGCCGAATGCAAACAGCAGCAGCAGAGCCAGTACAATCACAAAATCGGTTACTACCGCAATGCGTAGCGGTGTGTAGCGACCAGACAGTCGACCGCTCAGCAGGTTGCCTAACACCATTCCCAGCCCAACCAGCATCATGATGAAAGTCATTAGCGTTGCGGAGAAACCAGAGATGTACATCATGTAGGGTTTTACGTAGCTGAACCAGGCAAAAACACCGGCGTTCCCAAACATGGTGGCGGAGAAAATGAGCCACGGTGCGGGACTTTTCAGAAAGTGAAATTGCTCGCGTAGCCTGCCTTTTGCTTCATCACGGAGGTTGGGTACCCAAAAGATAACCGATAGAATAACGGCGATGTTAAACACGGCAATCAGCAGAAACGTGTAGCGCCAGCTAAACGTCTGACTCAGCCAGGTGCCAACAGGAATGCCAATCAGATTGGCGACGGTCATGCCGGAAATCATGCCCGCTACCGCGGCGGTAACTTTACCAGGGCGCGCCAGCTTTGACAGGATAATCGCGCCGACGCCAAAAAATGCCCCGTGTGGAAACCCGGAGACCAGCCGGCCTACCGCCAGCATAAAATAGCTGGAAGAGAGGGTGAAGATGGCGTTACCGACGACACAGAGTGTGACCAGAAACAGCAGAATATGCTTGAGCGAAAAACGATTGGAAAACACGGCAATAATGGGTGCGCCGATGACAACGCCAAAGGCGTAAAACGAAATCATATGGCCAGCATCGGGGATAGAAATGCCCACGTCACGCGCCAGTTCGGTTAATACGCCCATAATGCCAAACTCGGCCATGCCCAACCCAAACGTCCCGAGGGCTAAAGAGAAAATGACTTTTTTCATACTACCTGCCAACAATAAAGACGCAGGATGTGCGCCACAGCGTCGAATGCTCGTCGCCAATAAAGGGATAGCTTGCGGATAAGAAAAAGAGATTGCCATTTCATATCCGTCTTTGTGTATTCATGATCGTGCTATGTATTATGCCGGATGGTGCTTACGCTTATCCGGCCTGTGAAACCGCACCCATGGGGCGATTACTCCACCGCAAATATCTTGTCGAGTTTGCTGTAGCCTAATCCATTGATTTTTTTAACCTTGATCTGCACCGGAATACGTTCTTTCATCGCTTCGACGTGGCTTATCACGCCAATGGTCTTGCCTGTGGCGTTCAGGGCATCCAGCGCGTCGAGGGCGGTATCCAGCGTTTCGCTATCCAGCGTGCCGAAGCCTTCATCGAGGAACAGGGAGTCAATGCGTGTTTTGTGACTGACCAGGTCGGACAACGCCAGCGCCAGCGCCAGGCTCACGAGGAAGCTCTCGCCGCCGGATAGCGTGCGGGTATCACGCACGGCATCGGCCTGCCAGGTATCCACCACTTCGAGTTCCAGCGCCTCACTGGCCTTGCGTTGCAACAGATAGCGGCCATGCAGACGGGTTAGCTGGTTGTTGGCAAGCCAGACCAGATTATCCAGCGTTAGCCCTTGGGCAAACTTGCGGAATTTATCCCCCTCTTTTGAGCCGATCAGGGCATTCAGATAGCCCCAGTCTTCGACCTGCTGTGCGACTTTTTCAATCTCCAGCATCAGTGTCTGCTGCTGCTGGCGGTTGTCTGCATCCTGTTTGAGCTGCTGGCGAATTTCGCCCTGGCGCGTGGTGTTATCCCGCAGTTGTTGCGTGAGATGTGCCAGTGCATCGCGAAGATATTCCACGGTGAGTGTGAGATCCGCGCCGGCAGGCGGTTGCTGCTGATGCGTTGCCAGCGCCTGCTGAGCCTGGTTAAGTAGCGTTTGCACCTGTTGTAGCTGGCCTTCCAGCGACTGCTTAAGCTGCTCAAGATGGTTAAATGCCTCTTCATCCAGCAGGGCGGCAAGGAAGGCGTCGCGATCGTCAAAAACACTGGCCTGCAATGCGGTATCAAACTGCGCCTGAATCTCTGCTGCGCGTTGTGCTTCCTGGGCTTCCTGCTGTTGCAACGATTGCCACTGGCCCTGTAATGAGAGGCAGTCATCGTGCACCTGCCGCCAGTTTTCCAGCACCAGATCCTCAGCGCTTTCAGAAAGCGCATCGGTTTCTGGCAGCGTTTCCAGCAGCGGCGCAAGCTGGGCAATCCGGGCCTGTAATGCGGTCAGTTCGTTCTGGCGCTGTTGCCACATTTGCGTTTCGTTCGCCCGTTCGCTCAGCCATGAGGCGACGTCACCCTCAGCCGGAAGGGCCAGACCATGGCGGGCCAGTTCGGCGGTTAGCGTCGCCTGACGCTGGGCAATATGCTGCTGGAGCTGAGTAATCTGTTCCGTATGCGCGGTGATTTGCGCCTGCAAGGTATGACGCAGGCTCAAGTGGTGAAGCTGCTGCTCGTGCTCTTCCTGAGCTGCAAGCCACGGGGCGATATCATCCTGCGGTTGCAACGTTATGTTCAGGCTGGCAGTCAGCGTCTGCCACTCTTGAGTAAGTGCTTGCTCCTCCTGAGAAAGCGTCTGTACCTCGCGTTCATCACGCAGTAGCTGTTGGGTTATCGCGTCGAGCTGTCCGCGTAGCGTTGACCCCTCATCGGCCAGCGTTTTGACCTCTTTTTCTAATGCTTCACGCCGCGCCTGATTGACGCTGAGTTCGAGTGTTTGATAGTGCTCAATGGCCGGGTGCGTCGTGGAGCCACAAAGCGGACAAGGCTGTCCGGATTGCAATAAAGCACGCTGGCTTTCCAGATCTTTAATCCGTGCTTCCTGCTCGCAGAGCGTTTTTACATCGGTCAGATGCTGATTTTTATCTTTATAACGCTGACGTTTTTCTGCCAGGGCCGCGTTGCGTTGCGCTTGCTCCTGCTGCCGCTGCTGTATTGTGGCGCGTAGCTGTACCAGCTGTTTTTGTTTCGGCGCAATTTGTCCATGCAGATTGCTCAGTTGCTGGCGGAATAGACGCAACTGTGAGTGCTGCGCCAGCGCTACCGTGACTTCTTGCGCGCTAAATGACAGCGAGGGAAGCGGCAGTGCATCCAGCTTGCGTACGTCGCTGTCGCGGAGTTTTTGCCACTGACGTAGCTGGTCGTTAGCGTCAGATTGCTGTGCCAATAGCGCTTTCCATCCCGCCAGTTCGCTGCTCCATAAGCGGAAACGGTCATGTTCGTTCAGCCAGTCGGTTAGCGTCTGCTGTTCGGTGAGCAGAGTCGCCGACTGTATTTGTGCCCGCTGACGGATGCGCCCACGCAGCGCTAAGCTGCTTTGTAAGCGAACATTTACTTCCTGAATATTCTGTCGTGTTCGGCTGAGCGTGGCGGATTGTTCCTGAATTCGCTCCCAGTACGGACGCAATGCTCTGGCGGGATGTGCCAGGCTGAGTGTCGCCAACTGCGGTTGTGCTTTATCTTGCGCCTCTTGTGCGGTCTGTAATGCTTGCTGGTGGCGGCTTACTTCTGCCTGCAGCTCATTTTGTCGGATGAGCCAATTAAGATGCTGTTGCTGGATTTGCTGACGGGTAAGATGCTGTTTTTCTTCGTCAGTAAGTACCTGCAAACTTTCTGTCAGGGACTGTACCTGCTCTGGTGCTAACAGCGCCACGCCGCTGGCCTGGGCCTGTAGTTTTTCCAGCTCCGTGCGCGCTGCTTTGTGCTTTTCAAACACCATGGCGGAGATTTGGCCGTAAATCTCTGTGCCGGTCAGCTCTTCCAGCAGTTCGGCGCGCTCTTTCGGTTTGGCATTGAGAAATGCGGCAAACTGCCCCTGAGACAGCAGCATCGAGCGGGTAAAACGGCCGTAATCCAGCCCGGTAAGCTCGGCGGTCATTTCCAGCTTGTCTTTAACTTTATCGGCGAGAATTTTGCCATCGGCGCAACGAGCCAGTTCGACACGCGGAACCTGCAGATTGCCCTCAGGCTGATTGCGCGCGCGGTTCTGGCTCCAGAATGCGCGATAGGCTTCGCCTCTGACTTCGAATTCAACTTCGGCCAGACATTCCGCCGTATCGCGGGTCATCAGGTCGTTTTGCGACTGCGATACGGTATTGAGTCGTGGTGTTTCGTGGTACAACGCGAGGCAAATGGCGTCCAGCAGGGTGGTTTTCCCGGCACCGGTTGGACCGGTGATGGCGAACAGCCCGTTGCTGGCAAAAGGCTCTGCCGTGAAATCAACTTTCCATTCCCCTTTCAGGGAGTTGAGGTTTTTCAGGCGCAGACTGAGAATTTTCATGCTTCAGCCTCCCCGGCAAGCGTCTGTACGGTTGCGCTAAACAGCTGATTAAGCCGCTCACGCTGTGGTTCTTCAAGTTCTTCCAGCGCCAGGCGGCGGTCAAAAACCTCCGCCACGCTCAGTTCGCTTAATGTTTCACGACGTTCATTGACCATGATGCGCTCGCGCTGTTCCCGACTGCGGCGCACCAGTAACACCTCTACCGGTAAATCTTCGGTCAAGGCCTGGATTTTACGCTGCATATCATGCAGATAGTCATCGGTGGTAATTTCAATATCCAGCCACACCGGCGGATCTTGCTGTACGTTGCGCCACTGCTCAAGCTGGGCGGTAATGGCGGCGAGATCGCCTTTCAGTACCGCAAGCGGCTGGGTGACCGGTACGGCGAGATTCTCAACGGCGCTCAGCTTACCGTTTTCAAAGCTCACCAGGTGGACGCATTTGCTTTTGCCGCACTCGTCAAAACTAAGCGCAATCGGCGAGCCGCAATAGCGAATATGTTCTGTACCGCCGATGATCTGCGCCCGGTGAATATGTCCCAGCGCAATGTAATCCGCCGGTGGGAAATTTTGTGCCGGAAAAGCATCCAGCGTCCCAATATAAATATCACGTACGGCGTCACTTTTACTGGCGCCGACGGTGGTCAGATGCCCTGTCGCAATAATCGGCAGATTCTGGTCGCCACGCAGCGCGCTGGCGTTCTGATATTGCTGTTGGTAATAGTCGGTGATTGCACCTAATAAATGCTGCTGCTTTTCGTGACCGGTTAGCCCCGCCTGACTGGTAATGATGTCACGTGGACGTAAAAAAGGAACCGGGCAAAGGATCGCGCCCGGCGTGCCGTCGCGTTGAGGTAGCACTTGCGGCGCGTGGCCCGCGCTGGCCACGACCGTGGTGTTGAGAAACGCCAGAATATCGCGGGACTCATTGAGCGTGGCGACGGAGTCGTGGTTGCCTGCCAGCACCACCAGATGACAGCCGGTTTGCTGCAGATTAACGACAAAACGGTTATACAGCTCACGGGCATAGCTTGGCGGTGAGCCGGTATCAAAAATATCGCCTGCCACAATAATGGCATCCACCTGATGGGATTGTGCCGTTTCCAGCAGCCAGTCGAGAAAGGCCTGGTGTTCAGCGGCGCGGCTCTTGCTGTAGAAATTTTGGCCCAGATGCCAGTCAGACGTGTGGAGGATGCGCATAAGAGTTCCATGACAAAAAAACGATGGCGGAGATTATAACCTTGCAAGGGCGGTAATATCTTGTTTCCGGGCTGTCATAATTCGCCTGGCTGCGTTAAACCTGGACTATCTTTTCATAAATCTGTCATAAAAGTGACGCATAATGCCACGGTATTGATGGCAAACGATTTAATTATAAACAGGGCAAATCATGGCGAGACGTATTCTGGTCGTAGAAGATGAAGCTCCAATTCGTGAAATGGTCTGCTTCGTGCTCGAGCAAAACGGTTTTCAACCCGTAGAAGCCGAAGACTATGACAGTGCTGTGAACCAACTTAATGAACCCTGGCCGGATCTCGTCCTGCTTGACTGGATGCTTCCCGGCGGCTCGGGTCTACAGTTTATTAAACACCTCAAGCGGGAAGCGATGACGCGGGATATCCCCGTGATGATGCTGACGGCGAGAGGTGAAGAGGAAGACCGCGTCCGGGGTCTGGAAACCGGTGCGGATGATTATATTACCAAGCCGTTTTCTCCCAAGGAGCTGGTGGCGCGTATTAAAGCGGTTCTGCGTCGTATTTCACCGATGGCGGTGGAAGAGGTTATTGAGATGCAGGGGCTAAGCCTTGATCCGACCTCGCATCGCGTGATGACCGGAGAGGATCCGCTGGATATGGGGCCGACCGAATTCAAACTGTTGCACTTCTTTATGACCCACCCTGAGCGCGTCTACAGCCGTGAACAACTCCTCAATCATGTCTGGGGAACCAATGTCTACGTGGAAGACCGGACAGTGGATGTGCATATTCGCCGGTTGCGTAAAGCGCTGGAGCATAGCGGACACGATCGTATGGTGCAGACGGTACGCGGGACGGGATATCGCTTTTCGACCCGCTTCTGACTGCAAGTAATAAGAGCCTGAGGGATTAGGCTGTAAATGGAGTAAGACGTTTGCTTGAACGATTGTCATGGAAAAGGCTGGTACTGGAGCTGATCCTCTGCTGCATACCGGCTTTTATCCTTAGCGCTTTTTTTGGTTATCTACCCTGGTTTTTACTGGCGTCGGTAACGGGCCTGCTTATCTGGCATTTCTGGAACTTATTGCGTTTGTCCTGGTGGCTGTGGGTCGACAGGAGTATGACGCCTCCACCGGGTCGTGGCAGTTGGGAGCCACTGCTCTACGGCCTGCATCAAATGCAGTTGCGTAACAAAAAGCGCCGTCGCGAATTGGGTAACCTCATTAAACGCTTTCGCAGCGGGGCGGAATCGCTACCCGACGCAGTGGTGCTAACCACCGAAGAAGGCGGTATTTTCTGGTGTAACGGACTGGCACAGCAGGTTTTAGGGTTACGCTGGCCGGATGATAGCGGGCAAAATATTCTTAACTTGCTGCGTTACCCGGAGTTCACACAATATCTGAAAACACGCGACTTTAGTCGGCCAATTAATCTGGTACTCAACACCGGACGGCATCTGGAAATTCGCGTAATGCCCTACACCGATAAACAACTGCTAATGGTGGCGCGCGACGTTACCCAGATGCACCAACTGGAAGGTTCACGACGTAACTTTTTCGCCAACGCCAGCCATGAGCTACGTACCCCGCTGACGGTGTTGCAGGGCTACCTAGAAATGATGCAGGAACATCCGCTGGAAGGGACGACGCGCGAAAAAGCGCTGCATACCATGCGTGAACAAACGTACCGTATGGAAGGGTTAGTGAAGCAGTTGCTGACACTGTCGAAAATTGAAGCCGCACCGGCGATGATGCTCAATGAAAAGGTGGATGTGCCGATGATGCTGCGCGTGGTCGAGCACGAAGCGCAAACGCTGAGCCAGCACAAACATACGTTTACTTTTGATGTTGATAACAGCCTGAACGTGCGGGGGAACGAGGAGCAGTTGCGTAGCGCTATCTCGAATCTCGTCTATAACGCGGTGAATCATACGCCTGCGGGAACACACATTACCGTACGCTGGCGACATGTGGCCTCGGGGGCGGAATTTTGTGTGGAAGACAACGGTCCAGGCATTGCCGCCGAGCATATTCCACGCCTGACCGAGCGTTTTTATCGTGTAGATAAAGCACGATCCCGACAAACGGGGGGGAGCGGATTAGGTCTGGCGATTGTGAAGCATGCTCTGCATCATCACGACAGCCGTTTGAATATCGACAGCGAACCAGGCAAAGGGACTCGTTTTAGTTTTGTGCTCGCGGAACGTTTAATTGCCAAAAACAGCGGTTAAAACGTATTCGTAAGCTTATCTTTCCAAAAGCCAGCGTAAGTTGGCTTTTTTTGTTGCAGTCAATAAAGAGTTCCTGAATTTTACGACGTTTGATTGTTTTTTGTTCGCATGATTACCCATGTCTTTTTCCAGGGAATGGTGTTTTGTGCTAGCTCAATTTTTCATATCGCTATATTGTTCTGGTTTTTAGATCCCACCTTGCTTTAAAACGTTATAAGCGTTTAAATTGCGCTCCAGGTGCTGTCATACCGACTGCATTTACGCGGTAAATCGAAAAACTATTCTTCGCCGCGCCAGGCAGGGAGAATTTCCCGCTGGAATTGCTTAAAAATGCCGCTGTATCATCCCGCAGGGAAAGGCAGAAAATTAAACGTTTTCAACACCACATCCACAGGCAGTAAGACTTTATGACCCATCAGTTAAAATCGCGCGATATTATCGCTCTGGGATTTATGACATTTGCACTGTTCGTTGGTGCAGGTAACATTATTTTCCCCCCAATGGTTGGTTTGCAGGCAGGCGAGCACGTCTGGACTGCAGCCTTTGGCTTCCTGATTACCGCCGTGGGCCTGCCGGTACTTACCGTGGTCGCACTGGCGAAAGTGGGCGGCGGCGTGGACAGCCTGAGCACGCCTATCGGTAAAGTTGCCGGTCTGCTGCTGGCTACCGTCTGCTATCTTGCCGTGGGGCCATTATTCGCCACGCCGCGTACCGCGACGGTCTCTTTCGAAGTCGGGATTGCACCGCTGACCGGTGATTCTGCGCTGCCGCTGTTCATCTACAGCGTGGTGTACTTCGCGATTGTGATTCTGGTGTCACTGTATCCCGGCAAACTGCTGGATACCGTGGGCAACTTCCTTGCTCCATTGAAAATTCTGGCGCTGGTTGTGCTTTCCGTGGCGGCGATTGTTTGGCCAGCGGGCCCGATCAGCAATGCAATGGAAGCCTATCAAAATGCGGCATTCTCGAATGGCTTTGTGAACGGCTATCTGACGATGGATACGCTGGGCGCGATGGTATTTGGTATTGTTATTGTTAACGCCGCCCGCTCGCGTGGCGTTACCGAAGCGCGTCTGTTGACCCGTTACACCGTCTGGGCTGGCCTGATGGCGGGCGTGGGGTTAACGCTGCTGTACCTCGCGCTGTTCCGCCTGGGTTCAGACAGTGCGACGCTGGTCGATCAATCTGCTAACGGTGCGGCAATTCTGCATGCGTATGTTCAGCACACCTTCGGTGGTGCAGGCAGCTTCCTGCTGGCGGCGTTGATTTTCATCGCCTGTCTGGTGACTGCGGTTGGCCTGACCTGTGCGTGCGCTGAATTCTTCGCGCAGTATGTTCCGCTGTCTTATCGTACGCTGGTGTTTATCCTTGGCGGTTTCTCGATGGTGGTCTCTAACCTGGGTCTGAGCCATCTGATTCAGATCTCTATTCCGGTGCTGACGGCTATCTATCCGCCATGTATCGCACTGGTTGTACTAAGCTTTACCCGCTCATGGTGGCATAATTCTTCCCGCGTCATTGCACCTGCGATGTTTATCAGCCTGATTTTTGGTATCCTTGATGGCATTAAAGCTTCTGCAATTGGTGATGTCTTACCAGCCTGGACCCAGCGTTTACCGTTGGCAGAACAAGGGCTGGCGTGGTTGATGCCAACAGTCGTGATGGTGGTCCTGGCCGTTATCTGGGATCGCGCAGCGGGTCGACAAGTGACCTCCAGCGCACACTAATATCACTGACAATAAGTTTTAACCACGGGGCTATTAATATGGCCCCGTGGTTTTTTTATTGTGTTAACAGGTTAGGAATCGATGGAAAGTAATAACAAGCTAAAGCGTGGGCTGAGCACCCGGCACATCCGCTTTATGGCATTAGGTTCAGCAATTGGTACCGGGCTGTTCTACGGTTCAGCCGATGCCATCAAAATGGCGGGGCCGAGCGTGTTGCTGGCCTATATTATCGGTGGCGTCGCGGCGTACATTATTATGCGTGCGTTGGGCGAAATGTCAGTCCATAACCCCGCAGCCAGCTCTTTCTCGCGCTATGCGCAGGAAAACCTCGGACCATTGGCTGGTTACATTACCGGCTGGACCTACTGTTTTGAAATCCTGATTGTCGCCATTGCCGACGTGACAGCCTTCGGTATTTACATGGGCGTCTGGTTCCCGGCCGTACCGCACTGGATTTGGGTACTCAGCGTAGTGCTGATTATCTGCGCTATCAACCTGATGAGCGTGAAGGTGTTTGGCGAGCTGGAGTTCTGGTTCTCATTCTTCAAAGTCGCCACCATTATCATCATGATTGTCGCCGGTTTTGGCATCATTATTTGGGGGATTGGCAACGGCGGGCAGCCTACCGGGATCCATAACCTGTGGAGCAACGGCGGTTTCTTCAGCAACGGCTGGCTCGGCATGGTGATGTCGCTACAAATGGTGATGTTCGCCTACGGCGGGATTGAGATCATCGGTATTACCGCAGGTGAAGCCAAAGATCCGGAAAAATCTATTCCGCGCGCCATCAATTCCGTACCGATGCGCATCCTCGTGTTTTACGTGGGGACGCTGTTCGTCATTATGTCGATTTACCCGTGGAATCAGGTCGGTACCGACGGTAGCCCGTTTGTCCTGACGTTCCAGCATATGGGCATTACCTTTGCAGCAGGTATCCTCAACTTTGTCGTCCTGACTGCGTCGCTGTCGGCCATCAACTCTGACGTCTTCGGCGTGGGGCGTATGCTGCACGGTATGGCGGAGCAGGGCAGCGCCCCGAAAATGTTCGCCAAAACGTCACGTCGTGGCGTGCCGTGGGTCACGGTAATGGTGATGACCATCGCGCTGTTGTTTGCGGTGTATCTTAACTACATCATGCCGGAAAATGTCTTCCTGGTGATCGCCTCTCTGGCAACCTTCGCAACTGTTTGGGTGTGGATTATGATCCTGCTCTCACAAATTGCTTTCCGTCGTCGTCTGCCGCCGGAAGAGGTCAAAGCGCTGAAATTTAAAGTACCGGGTGGGGTAGTTACGACCGTTATTGGCCTGATTTTCCTGGTCTTTATCATCGCGCTCATCGGCTACCATCCGGATACCCGCATTTCGCTGTACGTCGGTATTGCGTGGATTATCCTGCTGCTGGCTGGTTGGGTTTTCAAGTGCCGCCGCGAGCGCCAACTGGCTGAAGCGCAGTAATATTTTTGCCGGGTAGTCATGTTGGTTCGTAGTTGAATTTGGCAATTGTTCTTTATTTTTAAAAACGAAGTTGATTACTCAACTTCGTTTTTTTATTTGTATAAAAACGGTGAATGCTTTTTGTTTAAAAATAAAGAATAATAATTATTTTCTTTGTTTGTTATCAAATTATTATGAGCGCTTTTTGAAAGTTTGATGAAGCCTTTTATGTTATTTTTTCTATGGTTTTTTATATGCTTTCTTGTAAGGCATAACTATTATTAATGAGATTAAATGAGGCTCTTTATGGGTGGAATAACTAATGCAGCAGACCGTTCTACAACGAGTAAAACTTATAATAACCCTGGGGTTAAGGTTGATAATACATGTAAGGTTTCTGTCCTTAACTCTGCAACTAACAAATTAGTTGGGGTGGCAAATATTGGTAAAATACCCACAAATGTTAGTAGTTCAATATCGCAAGGATCACAACCATTACTACAGTCTGGTATAAAGAAGGCCAGTATAGAGATTTTTGTGCAGAATCCTCCACAGCTGCCACCCCGTAACTCAGTGCTCAAGCAGGCTTCGGTGCAGAATCCTCCACAGCTGCCACCCCGTAACTCTGTGCTCAAGCAGGCTTCGGTGCAGAATCCTCCACAGCTGCCACCCCGTAACTCTGTGCTCAAGCAGGCTTCGGTGCAGAATCCTCCACAGCTGCCACCCCGTAACTCTGTGCACACGCAGGCTTCGGTGCAGAATACCCCACAGCCTGCATCCCCTGGAGCAGAAGACACGTGGAAGCCGGAGTTAAAACGTGAAGTTCTTCTACAGCCAGAAACAAAGGTAACGAGTAATCCAAAGAGTCATGTATCGAAAAATGCAACTATTCAAGCGGAGAATGTTGCTAAGGTAAAAAACGACGTTGTAAAGAAAAAAAATGATGTTCCAGAAAAAAAACCACTTAAGAATAAAATTCTTCATTTTTTTCATATTCACCGCAGCAAGAATGCCCTGCTAAATGTGGAACAGAGAAAAGCGTTAGCTTATGAAAATAGAGACTCAATTAATAATGGTGTTAGGAATATTCTTGCTCTCGATGAGCCTAAAGATAATGGCTCAACACGTCTTGAAGAATTTGGGGTTTTTAGGGAGGCGCATAGCGGAGCCAATAACACTCAAAGATATTTTCAACAAACCATAAAAAAAATGGATAAAGGTAATAAAGATCTGCTTGGTAATCGTGACGATGTAGTTGCTTTCTTTAATATATTCAAATATGCCATCAATCAGGCATACAGTGAAATGAAAAGTGGTCAAGATAAGGAAACAGCCAAGGATGCTTTCAACGAAATGGTGTCATTGCTCGGTTCAATGCAGCAGCATTTTGCTAATGCCGATAAAAATACCTATAACTTTAATAATGTAGCGCAAGTTATGTTCAGGGATATGCCTGAAGTGCTCTCCCATCTAAATTTGGAAAAGCCTACTTTCAATTTGCCTGATAGCCAATAAGTATTCATTTTTTTTACCGGGTAGTTTTGCGTTACCCGGTAATTTTCTCCTCCCCCGCGCTCCTCCCCCAATAAACGTTAAGATGATGAGTGATCCTGCTCGTCGCTATGGCAAGGTGACGTCATTATCATCAAAGGGGATACGTGATGTTGAACGCCTGGCACCTTCCGGTTGCCCCATTTGTGAAGCAAAACAAAGATCAACTGACGATTACGTTATGGCTGGCAGGGGAAAATCCTCCTCAGCGCGTGACGCTACGCGCGGAAAACGATAACGAAGAAATTTCTCTGTGCATGCACAAACAGCGTAGCCAACCGCACCCTGGTGTCACCGCGTGGCGCGCGGCGATCGATCTTACCAGCGGGCAGCCCCGCCGACGCTATAGCTTTAAATTACTGTGGCTCGATCGCCAGTTGTGGTTCACCCCGCAGGGATTCAACCGCTTTCCGCCTGCGCGTCTGGAGCAGTTTGCTGTTGATGTACCGGATAACGGTCCGCAGTGGGTTGCCGATCAGATTTTTTATCAGATTTTCCCGGATCGCTTTGCCCGCAGCCAGTCGCGTGAAGCGGCTCAGGATAACGTCTATTACCACCACGCGGCCGGACACGACATCGTGCGGCGCGAGTGGGACGAGCCGCTTACGGCTCAGGCCGGTGGTTCGACGTTTTATGGCGGAGATTTGGACGGCATCAGCGAAAAGCTACCGTACCTGAAAACGTTAGGGGTAACGGCGCTGTACCTGAATCCGGTGTTTACCGCGCCGAGCGTACATAAATACGATACTGAAGATTATCGCCATGTTGATCCGCAGTTTGGCGGCGACAGGGCGCTGCTACGCCTGCGTCACAACACGAAACAGCAGGGGATGCGGCTGATTCTCGACGGTGTCTTTAACCATAGCGGCGATTCGCACGCCTGGTTTGACCGACATAATCGCGGGACGGACGGAGCATGCCATAATCCGGATTCCCCCTGGCGCGACTGGTACCATTTCTCTGATGATGGGGTTGCGCTGGACTGGTTGGGGTACTCAAGCCTACCCAAACTGGACTTTTCCTCTGAAAGCCTGGTGAATGAAATTTATCGTGGCGAAGACAGTATTGTTCGCCACTGGCTAAAAGCGCCATGGAGTATGGACGGCTGGCGTCTGGATGTGGTGCATATGCTGGGCGAGGCCGGTGGTGCACGTAATAACTTGCAGCATGTCGCCGGAATTACACAGGCGGCGAAAGAAACCCAGCCAGAGGCGTATGTGGTGGGCGAGCATTTTGGCGACGCGCGCCAGTGGTTGCAGGCCGACGCGGAAGATGCCGCCATGAACTATCGCGGTTTTACTTTCCCCCTCTGGGGATTCCTCGCCAATACCGATATTTCATACGACCCACAATATATTGACGCTCAGACCTGTATGGCGTGGATGGATAACTACCGCGCGGGGTTGTCGCATCAGCAGCAGTTGCGCATGTTTAATCAGCTCGACAGCCACGATACTGCTCGCTTTAAGTCTCTGCTTGGCAAAGACGTTGCACGGTTACCGCTGGCGGTGGTGTGGCTGTTTACCTGGCCTGGCGTACCCTGTATTTACTACGGTGACGAAGTGGGGCTGGACGGGAATAACGATCCGTTTTGCCGCAAGACGTTCCCGTGGCAAAAGGAAAAGCAGGATAGCGCGCTGCTGGCGTTATACCAACGACTGGCAAAATTACGTCACCAGAGCCAGGCGCTCCGCCACGGTGGATGTCAGGTGATTTACGCCGAGGATAACGTGGTGGTGTTTGTACGCGTGCTAAACCGCCAGCGCGTGTTGGTGGCGATTAACCGCGGTCACGCTTGTGAAGTCGTGCTGCCAGCCTCACCATTGCTCAATGTCAGTCAATGGCGGCACAAAGAGGGCAAAGGCCAACTCGTCGATGATATCCTGGCGCTGCCCGTAATATCGGCTTCAGTCTGGATGAGTCATTGATACAAGCGCGAAATTGCCTCACTGGCCAGCAGCGCGTCTCGCCACCAGCGCTGCGCCAGTCCTTCGCTACTATTGCGCCATGCCATATAGGCGACGTCTTTTTGACGAAATGAGATAACCGTCTTTTCCACCAGTTCACCGCTGGCAATCCATGGGCTGGCAATGTGGCGGGGGAGAAATCCGCAGCCCATTCCCGCCCGCAGCAGCACCACCTTACTGTGGAAATCATCGACGCGAATTTGAGCCTGTTCATCCATCAGGTTGGTCTGTAATGGGTGGCAAAAGCGAGCGCTGTCGCTGATAACAATCGCCCGGTGCAGGCACAATTGCTCGTTCGTCAGACCATCGGGTGCCGCAGCCAGCGGATGTTCAGGTGCCACGACAAAGACATTGTCCAGCGTGCCGAGCATTTTGTAGGACCAGGCGGCGGATGTGGGCGGTTCATTAATTGCGCCGAGGATAATATCCGCTCCATTATGGGTCAGTTCTTCCCATGAACCTGCCAGCGTATGGTGGGTGAAGTTGAGACGGGTTTGTTTATTAAGTGCATGAAATTCATCAATAATGGGTAGCAGTGCGGCAAAGGGAAAAGAATCATCGAGCGCTATTGCCAGCTCCTTTTCCCAGCCGGAACTTAGCTGTATTGCCTGCTTTTCGAGATCTTTTGCCGCACTCAGCAGTAGACGCCCCTTTTCCAGCATCATCCGTCCGGTGTCGGTGAATTTTGCCCGGTGTCCGGAACGGTCAAGCAATTCGATGTTCAGATCGCTTTCCAGCTTCTGAATCATATAGCTGAGTGCCGCAGGGGTTTTAAACAGCGATTCGGCCGCCGCAGCAAATGACCCCTGTTTGTCGAGTGCATCGAGGATCAGCAGAACATCCAGATTGAGGCGCATAAGCAGAAAATATCCTGAAAATTAAACCTCTCTGTTTTACCGAATGGAGAAAAACAATGCCAGTGAATAAATTAGATGAGTCATGCGCATTTTTTTGATGTTGTTTAGGATATATCGCGACACAGAACTAATAGTTTCACAGGACGGTAAGTTTTCTTTAATAACTCGTTAGAAATTTCCCGCTATACTCAACAAGCTTTCTGGTTCAGGATCCTGTTGCTGACGGCAGATACAGACCGTTGCCTTTTAACTTATTGATTAAGAAGGTGTGCTATGTCTATTCGGGAACTGATTGACCCTCAAAACTCCACGCTAATTTTTATTGACCATCAGCCGCAAATGTCATTTGGTGTGGCGAATATTGATCGCCAGACATTGAAAAATAATACCGTTGCATTAGCCAAAGCCGGGAAAATATTCAATGTTCCAGTAATTTATACTTCAGTGGAAACGAAAAGTTTTAGCGGATATATCTGGCCGGAATTGTTAGCTGTTCACCCTGATGTGAAACCGATTGAACGTACGTCTATGAACTCCTGGGAAGATGCATCCTTTGTTAAGGCGGTAGAAGCGACCGGGCGTAAAAAACTGATTATTTCCGCGTTGTGGACTGAAGTCTGCCTGACCTTCCCGGCGCTGATGGCGCTGGAAGCGGGCTACGAAGTGTATGTGGTAACAGACACTTCAGGCGGCACGTCGGTGGATGCCCATGAACGTTCCATCGATCGCATGGTGCAGGCGGGTGCCGTACCTGTGACCTGGCAACAGGTTCTTCTTGAGTACCAGCGCGACTGGTCCCGCAAAGAAACCTACGACGCCGTCATGGATTTGGTGCGTGAACACAGCGGTGCTTACGGTATGGGTGTGGATTACGCGTATACCATGGTGCATGGCGCGCCGGAACGTAAAGCCTGAATACACGCCATCTTTCATGTTGCCTCTTTGTTGGCTTAGTTTGCGTACCCTGGTCACTGACTTATGTAAGTGACCGGGGCTACACAATCTTGCCGCCTCGATGTTTCATGAATAATTGTGTATTGCTTTCATGGCTTAAGCAGGTCAATTTCCCTTTAGCAAGGAACCTTTCATGGCGCAGAACAAACATGTGACGTTGGTAATTACTCACACCCTGCGGCCTGACCAGGCGCAGCGTTATGAGCAGTGGTTGGGGAAAATCATGCCGCTGGCCGCCGAGTTTCCCGGGCATCTTGGGGCGAATGTCATTCGACCCACAGATGGACAAAACCTGTGGAACATCATCATTCGCTTCGACACCCTTGAGCATCTGTATAACTGGACTCAATCCGATACGCGCCGGGAGCTGGTTGAGGAAATTGCGCCGCTGCTGGCCGAAGGCGATAAAACAGAAGTGCGCACCGAAGCGGCCTTCTGGTTTACGCCGCCAGCCCCCCATGTACGTCAGCCCAAACGTTGGAAGCAGTTTTTGATAACGCTGCTGGTGATTTTCCCCAGTACCAACCTGGTACCGTGGCTGACCGGTATTCTGCTGCCTTCAATGAAAGGCTCGTTACTCCTGCATCTGATTAATGATGCCTGTGTGGTTGCGTTGGTGGTCTGGTTGTGGATGCCCATCGTAACCCGTCTGTTTGCCGGATGGCTGAAAAAAGCCTGACCGGTTTCTCAGGAGATTGTTATGTCTCAAACTGCCACACTGATTCTGACTCACGGAAAAATTCATACTCTCGAAAAGCAAAGCCCACAGGTAGAGGCGGTGGCGATCGCCAACGGGAAGATTCTGGCGACCGGTAGCCATGATCGGATCATGAGCTTTGCCACCGAAGGGACGCAGGTTGTCGATCTGCAGGGGCATACGGTGATCCCCGGTCTGAACGATTCACACCTGCACCTGATTCGCGGCGGCCTGAATTACAATCTGGAATTACGTTGGGAAGGCGTACCGTCACTGGCGGACGCGCTACGTATGCTCAAAGAGCAGGCGGACAGAACGCCGTCGCCGCAATGGGTACGCGTAGTGGGCGGTTGGAGCGAATTCCAGTTTGCCGAACGGCGCATGCCAACCCTCGAAGAACTCAATGAAGCCGCCCCGGATACTCCGGTTTTTGTTCTGCATCTCTATGACAGAGCGCTGCTGAACCGCGCCGCGCTGAAAGCCGTTGGCTACACCAAAGCCACACCGGATCCGGCGGGGGGAGAGATTGTGCGTGACGGCAATGGTAATCCAACCGGAATGTTGATAGCCAAACCGAATGCCATGATCCTCTATTCGACGCTGGCGAAAGGGCCAAAACTGCCGTTAGAGATGCAGGTTAACTCGACCCGCCAGTTTATGCGTGAGCTGAACCGCCTCGGGCTGACCAGTGCCATCGATGCCGGCGGCGGCTTCCAGAACTATCCGGAAGATTACGAGATCATCGAGCAACTGCACGCGAACCAGCAGATGACGGTGCGTATTGCCTACAATCTGTTTACCCAGCGTCCGAAGCAGGAAGTGGAAGATTTTGAGCGCTGGACGGATGTGCTCAAACCCGGGCAGGGAACCGATTTCTATCGTGCTAATGGGGCAGGGGAAATGCTGGTCTTCTCGGCGGCTGACTTCGAAGATTTCCTGCAGCCACGTCCGGATTTACCGGAAGGGATGGAAGAGGAACTGGAGCGCGTGGTTCGTCACCTCGTGGAGCACCGCTGGCCGTTCCGCCTGCATGCCACCTACGATGAATCCATCAGCCGTATGCTGGACGTGTTTGAGAAGGTGAACCGTGACATCCCGTTCAATGGCCTGCACTGGTTCTTCGATCACGCCGAAACGATTACTGAACGCAACATCGAGCGGGTAAAAGCGCTGGGCGGTGGCATTGCGGTTCAGCACCGAATGGCGTTCCAGGGCGAATATTTTGTCGATCGCTATGGCAAAGAGGCGGTTAAACATACGCCGCCGGTGGCGAAAATGCTGGCGGCTGATGTGCCGGTTGGTCTGGGTACCGATGCTACGCGCGTGGCCAGCTACAACCCGTGGACCGCGCTCTACTGGCTGGTTTCGGGCCGTACCGTTGGCGGAATGGCGATGTATGATGATAACAACCGCTTGCCGCGCGACGTGGCGCTGGAACTGTGGACGGCTGGCAGTGCCTGGTTCTCCAGCGAGCAGGGTAAGAAAGGGCGTATTGAAAAGGATCAACTGGCAGATCTGGTGGTGCTGTCAAAAGACTATTTCAGCGTGGCGGAAGAAGAGATCAAAGGCATTGAGTCAGTGATGACCATTGTCGATGGCAAAGTGGTTTATGCGGCCGGACATTTCTCCCCGCTGGCCCCTCCAGCGATTCCGGTTGTCCCTGACTGGTCGCCGGTGGTGAAGGTACCGGGACATTATCGCTCAGCGCCGCCGGTTGCGGCGAAGGTTGGAGCAATGGTGCAGATGCATCAGTGCTGCGGAAGCTGTGGTGTACATGGCCATCAGCATGATATTGCGCGTAAATCAGGGATACCGGTATCAGATGATCGGGCCTTCTGGGGGGCGCTCGGTTGTTCCTGCTTCGCGTTTTAAGGGACGGGTCAGCGCCAATGAAAAAGGCCGCTTTTGCGGCCTTTTTTCGATTCATGCCAATTACAGGCTGGAAACGTTTTCGGTCAGGTATTTTGCCACGCCGTCCGGAGACGCGTTCATACCTTCTTTACCTTTTTCCCACTGTGCCGGGCAAACGTCGCCGTGTTCTTCGTGGAACTGCAGCGCGTCAACCATGCGCAGCATTTCGTCGATGTTACGACCCAGCGGCAGGTCGTTAACCACCTGGTGGCGAACGACGCCGTTAGCATCGATCAGGAAAGAACCACGCAGAGCAACGCCCGCTTCCGGGTGCTCAATGCCGTAGGCTTTCTGGATTTCGCGTTTGATATCAGCAACCATTGCGTATTTCACTGCACCGATGCCGCCTTTGTCGACAGGGGTGTTACGCCATGCGTTGTGGACAAATTCAGAGTCAAAAGAAACGCCAACCACTTCAACGCCACGCTTCTGGAATTCTTCGTAACGTTTGTCGAATGCGATCAGTTCAGACGGGCAAACGAAGGTGAAGTCCATCGGCCAGAAGAACAAAACGGTAGTTTTACCGTTGGTATGCTGTTTGAAGTTGAAGTTTTCAACGATCTCACCGCTACCCAGTACCGCAGCTGCTGTGAAGTCCGGAGCCTGACGAGTTACCAGTACCATATAAATTCTCCTGCAAAGTTAAGGGGTTTTTGGAACGCAACGCGGGCCAGTATAGAGAGTGTTCGGGAATAAGACAAAGAGGCGCTGGCAATCAATGAGACAGGTTTTGTCTATCAATCTTTTGCCGGATGACGGCTACTGCTTATCCGGCGCGTCATGCGGGCGACAATCAAAGGGTCTTACGCCGTGCCAGATCCATCATCTGTGGGTAAAACTGCCAGAAGCGTTCTTCTAAGGCATCGTAATGGGTGTCCAGGTCGTACCATGAATCGCGCAGGGCATCGAGCCGCGGGCGACGGCTGGCCATGCCATTGAGCACATCCTGGATAAAATCCATGTCGCGATAGCGCTCGAGCCATTTCTCTGACCACATATAATTGTTCAGATTGATAAAGCGCGGCGGTGATTCTGGCAGAATAGTGGCAACCTGGGTGTGCGCATAGCGCACAAAGTCCGTCAGCGGGAAATCGGGAGAGATTTCTGACCAGTGGCGCGACAAAAAATGATCCCACATGACGTCCAGCGTAATTGGCGCGACGCGACGCGTTTCGCTACGAAACCACTCCTTGGCTTCACGCACCTGTGGCAGGTTATCGGTCATCACGTCAATTCGACGATGCATGAAAATGCCTTCCACCACGTCAGGCGAGTAGTGCGTTTGGGGATTACCCCGGACAAAATCGGCCAGCAGATTGCCGGAAAGCGAGCTGTCGGCAAGGTGAGCGAGATGCAAATGTGCAAGAAAATTCATAGTTAAACGTTTATCCAGAGGGGTAAAGGTTGCAGGGAGAACGCCCCGGCACTAGACTACCCGCCTCTTATTTTAGTCTGAGTCAGTGTCATGCGCGTTACCGATTTCACCTTTGAATTACCCGAATCCCTGATTGCTCACTATCCGCAAGCTGAGCGCAGCAGTTGCCGCTTGCTGTCACTGGATGGGCCGACGGGCGCGCTGACGCATGGTACTTTCACTGATTTGCTCGATAAGCTCAACCCTGGAGATCTGCTGGTCTTTAATAACACCCGCGTGATCCCGGCCCGTCTGTTTGGTCGTAAAGCCAGCGGCGGCAAGATTGAAGTACTGGTCGAGCGTATGCTGGATGACAAACGTATTCTGGCGCATATTCGTGCGTCGAAAGCGCCGAAGCCGGGCGCCGAGCTGCTGCTGGGCGACGACGAAAGTATTAAAGCAACGATGGTCGCCCGCCATGACGCGCTGTTTGAAGTTGAGTTTAACGACGAACGCAGTGTGCTGGATATCCTCAACGCCATCGGCCATATGCCGCTGCCGCCGTATATCGACCGTCCGGATGAAGACGCTGACCGCGAACTGTACCAGACGGTGTATAGCGAAAAACCGGGCGCCGTCGCCGCGCCAACCGCGGGTCTGCACTTTGACGATCCGCTGCTGGCTAAACTGCGCGATAAAGGCATTGAGATGGCGTTCGTCACGCTACACGTCGGCGCGGGTACTTTCCAGCCGGTGCGCGTAGACACCATCGAAGATCACATCATGCACTCCGAGTATGCGGAAGTGCCGCAGGATGTGGTTGATGCTGTGCTGGCGGCAAAAGCGCGCGGTAACCGCGTTATTGCCGTGGGCACCACCTCCGTGCGTTCACTGGAAAGCGCAGCGCAGGCTGCCAAAAACGACCTTATTGAACCGTTCTTCGGCGATACGCAGATCTTCATCTATCCAGGCTATCAATACAAAGTGATAGACGCGTTGGTGACCAACTTCCATCTGCCGGAATCGACGCTGATTATGCTGGTTTCCGCCTTTGCTGGTTATAAAAACACCATGCACGCCTATCATGAAGCGGTAAAAGCGGAATATCGCTTTTTTAGTTACGGTGATGCCATGTTTATCACGTACAATCCGCAGGCTATTTCTGAGCGACCGTGAGAAGGCTATCTCACTTGCCATTTTGATGTCGGGCAGTGCTCGCCATCCTCACGTACTGCGTGTACGCTCCGGTGGCTGTGCGCTGGCCGCCCCCAAACTGGCTGCGCCGATTGCGCCTTCGCCAGTAGGTTAATATATTTTTACTCCGTGGAGTGATTCCGTGGGGAAAGTTTAATCATCAGACTGTCTCTCTGATGCAGGAGAAAAAATGAAATTTGAACTGGATACCACAGACGGCCGCGCCCGCCGCGGCCGCCTGGTTTTTGATCGTGGCGTAGTGGAAACGCCTGCCTTTATGCCGGTCGGTACTTACGGCACTGTTAAGGGTATGACGCCGGAAGAAGTTGAAGCGACCGGCGCACAGATCATCCTCGGCAACACTTTCCACCTGTGGCTGCGCCCGGGTCAGGAAATCATGAAGCTGCACGGCGATCTGCACGATTTCATGCAGTGGAAAGGGCCGATCCTCACCGATTCCGGCGGCTTCCAGGTGTTCAGCCTGGGCGACATCCGTAAGATCACCGAGCAGGGCGTGCATTTCCGTAACCCGATCAACGGCGATCCGATTTTCCTCGATCCTGAGAAGTCGATGGAGATTCAATATGATCTCGGTTCCGATATCGTGATGATCTTCGACGAATGTACACCGTATCCGGCTGACTGGGACTATGCTAAACGCTCGATGGAGATGTCTTTGCGTTGGGCGAAGCGCAGTCGCGACCGTTTTGATAGCCTCGGCAACAAAAATGCGCTTTTTGGCATCATTCAGGGCAGCGTTTACGAAGATTTACGTGATATCTCCGTCAAAGGTCTGGTAGATATCGGCTTTGATGGCTACGCTGTCGGCGGTTTGGCTGTTGGTGAGCCGAAGGAAGATATGCACCGCATTCTGGAGCATGTTTGCCCGCAGATCCCGGCAGATAAACCGCGTTACCTGATGGGCGTCGGCAAACCAGAAGATCTGGTTGAAGGCGTGCGTCGCGGTATCGATATGTTTGACTGCGTGATGCCAACGCGAAATGCCCGTAATGGTCATTTGTTTGTGACTGACGGCGTGGTAAAAATTCGTAACGCGAAACATAAAAGCGACACCAGTCCGCTCGATGCTGAGTGTGATTGCTACACCTGTCGCAATTATTCGCGCGCTTACTTGCATCATCTTGACCGTTGCAACGAAATATTGGGTGCGCGACTCAACACGATTCATAACCTTCGCTACTACCAGCGTTTGATGGCGGGTTTACGCAAGGCTATTGAAGAGGGTAAATTAGAGAGCTTCGTGACCGATTTTTACCAACGTCAGGGTAGACCAGTTCCACCTGTGAATGTTGATTAATTTTAATAATGAGGGAATTTGAATGAGCTTTTTTATTTCTGATGCGGTAGCGGCAACAGGTGCTCCGGCGCAGGGCAGCCCGATGTCTCTGATTCTGATGCTGGTGGTGTTTGGTCTGATTTTCTACTTCATGATCCTGCGTCCGCAGCAAAAGCGTACCAAAGAACACAAAAACCTGATGAACTCCATTGCGAAAGGCGATGAAGTGCTGACCAATGGTGGTCTGGTGGGTCGCGTGACCAAAGTAGCTGAATCCGGCTACATCGCTATCGCGCTGAACGACACCACTGAAGTGGTTATTAAACGTGATTTCGTAGCTGCCGTTCTGCCGAAAGGCACCATGAAGGCGCTGTAATTTATTGTTTTCCCAAAGGGAACTGCCGTGTTAAACCGTTATCCTTTGTGGAAGTATGTCATGCTGATCGTCGTCATTGTCGTCGGTCTGCTCTATGCGCTTCCCAACCTGTATGGTGAGGATCCGGCTGTTCAAATCACTGGCGTGCGCGGTGCCGCCGCCAGTGAGCAAACGCTGATCCAGGTCCAGAAAACGTTACAAGAAGATAAAATCACACCTAAGTCTGTGGCTCTGGAAGAGGGTGCTATTCTCGCGCGCTTTGACTCCACTGATACCCAACTGCGCGCACGTGAAGTGTTAATGGGCGTATTGGGCGATCAATACGTCGTGGCGCTTAACCTTGCTCCGGCAACTCCGCGCTGGCTGGCAGCCATTCACGCTGAACCGATGAAACTCGGTCTTGACCTGCGTGGCGGCGTTCACTTCCTGATGGAAGTGGATATGGACACCGCGTTGAGTAAGTTGCAGGAACAAAATATTGATAGCCTGCGCAGCGATCTGCGTGAAAAAGGCATTCCTTATACTACCGTTCGCAAAGAAGATAACTACGGTCTGAGCATCACCTTCCGTGATAGCAGCGCCCGTGATGAAGCTATCTCTTACCTGAGCAAGCGTCACCAGGATTTGGTTATTTCCAGCCAGGGCAGCAATGCACTGCGTGCGGTGATGACCGATGCGCGCCTGAGCGAAGCCCGTGAGTACGCGGTACAGCAGAACATCAACATTCTGCGTAACCGTGTTAACCAACTGGGTGTTGCTGAGCCGGTGGTACAACGTCAGGGTGCTGACCGCATTGTGGTCGAACTGCCGGGTATTCAGGATACCGCGCGGGCGAAAGAAATTCTGGGCGCGACCGCGACGCTGGAATTCCGTCTGGTAAACACCAACGTTGACCAGTCTGCTGCGGCATCCGGGCGTGTACCGGGTGATTCGGAAGTGAAACAGTCTCGTGAAGGTCAGCCGGTTGTGCTGTACAAACGCGTGATCCTGACCGGTGACCATATCACCGATTCTACTTCCAGCCAGGACGAATACAATCAGCCTCAGGTTAACATCTCGCTCGATAGCGCGGGTGGTAACATCATGTCCAACTTCACCAAGGACAACATCGGTAAGCCGATGGCGACCCTGTTCGTGGAGTACAAAGACAGCGGTAAGAAAGATGCCAACGGTCGTGCCATGCTGGTGAAACAGGAAGAGGTGATTAACATCGCCAACATCCAGTCTCGCCTGGGCAACAGCTTCCGTATTACCGGTATCAACAACCCGAATGAAGCGCGTCAGCTTTCTCTGCTGTTACGTGCCGGTGCGTTGATTGCGCCGATTCAGATTGTGGAAGAACGTACCATCGGCCCAACCCTGGGTATGCAGAACATTAAACAGGGTCTGGAAGCGTGTCTGGCCGGTCTGGTGGTGTCTATCCTGTTCATGATCTTCTTCTATAAGAAGTTCGGTCTGATCGCGACCAGTGCGCTGATTGCTAACCTGGTGCTGATTGTCGGTATTATGTCGCTGCTGCCAGGCGCTACGCTGAGTATGCCGGGGATTGCGGGGATCGTCTTAACCCTTGCCGTCGCGGTCGATGCGAACGTACTGATCAACGAACGTATCAAAGAAGAGTTGAGTAACGGGCGTTCGGTGCAGCAGGCCATCAATGAAGGTTATGCGGGCGCATTTAGCTCCATCTTTGATGCGAACATTACGACGCTGATCAAGGTCATTATCCTGTACGCAGTTGGCACTGGGGCAATTAAAGGGTTCGCGATTACTACCGGTATTGGTGTGGCGACGTCGATGTTTACCGCGATTGTCGGTACACGTGCCATCGTAAACCTGTTGTATGGCGGCAAGCGCGTCAAAAAGCTGTCAATCTGAGGAGTGCGAAGTGGCACAGGAATATACTGTTGAACAATTGAACCACGGCCGTAAAGTCTGGGACTTTATGCGCTGGGACTACTGGGCTTTCGGCATTTCAGGTTTCCTGCTGATTGCGGCCATCGTGGTGATGGGCGTACGCGGGTTTAACTGGGGGCTCGATTTCACCGGTGGTACGGTTATTGAAATCACGCTGGAAAAACCGGCCGATATGGACGTGATGCGCGATGCGCTGGAGAAAGCGGGCTTTGTTGATCCGCTTCTGCAGAACTTCGGCAGCAGCCACGACATTATGGTGCGTATGCCGCCAACTGAAGGCGCAGACGGCGGTCAGGTGCTGGGCAGCAAAGTGTTGAGTGTGATTAACGAATCCACCAACCAAAATGCGGCGGTGAAGCGAATTGAATTCGTGGGGCCGAGCGTGGGTGCAGATCTGGCGCAAACCGGTGCGATGGCGCTGATGGCGGCGCTGATCTCCATCCTGGTGTACGTTGGTTTCCGCTTTGAGTGGCGACTGGCGGCAGGGGTGGTTATTGCTCTGGCGCACGACGTGGTCATTACGCTTGGGATCCTGTCGTTGTTCCATATCGAGATTGACCTGACTATCGTCGCATCACTGATGTCGGTAATCGGTTACTCGCTGAACGACAGTATCGTTGTATCTGACCGTATTCGTGAAAACTTCCGCAAAATTCGTCGCGGTACGCCTTACGAAATCTTTAACGTGTCATTGACTCAGACGCTGCACCGTACGTTGATTACGTCCGGTACGACGTTGATGGTTATTCTGATGCTGTTCCTGTTCGGTGGTCCGGTACTGGAAGGCTTCTCGCTGACGATGCTGATCGGTGTTTCCATCGGTACCGCATCCTCTATCTACGTGGCATCGGCGCTGGCGCTGAAGCTGGGTATGAAGCGTGAGCACATGCTGCAGCAGAAGGTTGAGAAAGAAGGGGCGGATCAACCGTCGATTCTGCCTTAACCCATCAAGAGTGGAAACACTGGAATCCCGATCGCAAGGTCGGGATTTTTTTTGCCTGCGATTTAGCAGCAAACCATTATCTTTTTCTCTCGACACACTACTGACAGTATGCTGTCAGTAGCCCTGTCTTATAGTCCTTCTGAGATTACCCACACAGGCAGGAGGAAGTATGAATAACGTAATTAACTGGTTTGAAATCCCCGTGGCACAAATGGAGCGCGCCATCGCATTTTATGAGCCCGTGATGCAGGTTTCTTTGCGTCGGGAAAATATGGACTGCGCCGAGCTGGCCGTATTCCCGCATCAGGATCCCTCTCCTGGCGGGGCACTGGCTAAATTTGACGGCATTACGCCTTCAGCGCAGGGCGCTATTATTTACCTGCATACGGACGATTTGGCTGCAACGCTTGAACGTGTCGCCACCGCTGGCGGCCAGTGCGTGTTTGGCCCACTCGAACTGGAGCAGGACATTGGCACGATTGCGCTGTTTACTGACAGCGAAGGCAATCGCGTTGGTTTACATCAACCCGTGTAATATTTTCAGCACTGAGGATTAAAATGAGCAGACGCGCCGACCGCTTGTTTCAGATTGTACAAATCCTGCGTGGCAGGCGAGTGACAACGGCGGCGCTGCTGGCAGAACGTCTTGAAGTTTCTGAACGGACGATTTATCGCGATATCCGCGATCTCTCTTTATCCGGCGTGCCCATTGAAGGCGAAGTGGGCAGTGGATACCGCCTAATGGCAGGGTTTGATCTGCCGCCGTTAATGTTAACGCAACACGAATCAGAAGCGTTGATGGTGGCTATTCGGCTGCTGAAAACATGGGGCGGGGATTCACTCTCACAGGCGCTGGAGTCCGCGCAGGAAAAAGTGCTGGCGATATTGCCGTCAGAGAGTCGGCGCAGAGCCGAGCAAACGCGGATTTTCGCACCTGATTTTGGTAATCAGCCGCATTCACGCAGTGCGTTCGATCTCATTCATCGCGCGGTTTCGGCGCAGCAGGCTCTGGAGCTGCATTATCGCGATGAGGCCGGGAATCTCTCCTGGCGCGACGTTCAGCCGCTGGGATTATTTTTCTGGGGGGAGCACTGGCTGCTCGTTGCCTGGTGTGAAAAACGTGATGATTATCGCTGCTTTCGCGTTGATCGTTGTCTGAAGATCACTCCGCTCAACAGGCATTTTCGCGAATCAGCGGATCGATCGCTAAGTGACTTTTTACGTAAAGTTCGCTGTGAAGACCAGCCATAAAAAAGCCAGCGGTTAAGCTGGCTTGTCTGCGGTAGATTGGCTGGATTAGAAGTTGTAACCCACAACCAGGTAACCACCCCAACCGGTAGATTTCGCGCTGAAATCGCCTTCGCCCCAGTTCAGAGTGTCGCCACCTTTCCATTGACCGCCGTTGTGGAAGTAACGCGCCACGACGGAGTAGTGCCAGTGATCGTAGTTCAGCGTCAGAACGTGGCTGGATGCAATAGAGTTGCTGGTACGGTTCGGATCGTCACCCAAATCTGAGCCCCAGTCGAAGTTGGTGAAGCCGATGTAGGTCAACTGGCCGCCCCATACCTGGGTGATCGGCACAAAGTATTTCACTTTGAAACGGTAGCCATCCCACTCGTTTTCGTTGGATGCGCCATAGTTCTGCCACTGGTATTTAGCATACACGTTCAGAGACAGCCCCATTGGCAGACCGGTATCGATATCGGTACCCAGACCCATATACCAGGTGCTCTGGCGGTTGGCTTTGTTATCACCCATATCGTAGATGTAGTTGTTGGCGAAATACCACTCTTTGAACGGACCAAAGCTCAGGTCAGCGCCGGTCAGCTTGTCGATGGAGAAACGCGGTTCGATTTCCATAAACAGCGGAGAACCGTCAGACCAGATGCCTTTATCGTTGCCGTTACCCCAGTCGAAGGTTTTAGGAATATCGATGTAGCCATAGAAGTCAAACCAGTCTTTTTTGGCAAACGCTTCATATTCCAGATACACGTCGTTGTTCAGTTTCGGAGAGAAACGGGTGTGATAGCTACCCACCACGTTAACGCTCTGGTGCCACCAGTCGGACAGATATTGCGGTTTGTCATTTTCTGCTGCGTTGGCAGTAAAAGACGAGGAGAGCGCCAGAACTGCACCGGCTGCAAGTAATGTTTTTTTCATATGTATGCCACTGTTTGAAATCCCTTTCGGGAGTGAAAAATGCGCAATTTGCGTTTCTAAATATTTCGTAATTCTTCGGAGCCTATTATAAAAATCATTGTTCACAAAAATATGTCTTGTTTCACAGTTCTATCATTTACGTAATCGATTGCGTTCACGTTTGCGTACTTTAGGCGGCGAATTGTACTGGCTCTCATGAATGTTGCCAAGTTTTACCGGAAATATCGCTTATGTCAGGGGAGTAACAAAATGGGGCGGGTTGGTGTTGCGGAACGCACAAAAACGTTCCGCAAAAAGTTTATTGACTAACAGGCTGGATGTCGTGGATGCGAACAAAACCTAACTGGTCAGGAGACAGCCCGTTTAACTGCAACGGAATGTCTACATCGCTGGGGGCAAGGATACTCGCCGGGGCGTTTATCAACTGATTCTGTACATTCACTTCCTGATAGTTGTCCGTGGTGCCCTGAATTTGTCCGTACTCTACAGTACCGCTAAAGGCAGGAAGCGGGGTATTCGATTCCCCCTGAATACGCAGTGTCAGGCGTGTTCCTGTCGCATTTGGCGCAATATTCACCAGAGACATACGCAACGTGCCGATCTGACTATCCAGCCGGGCAGGCGTTTTTGAACCGGGTAGCAGATAGACGCCGCTGGTTGATTTTGCGTTCAACATATTTTGTTGGGTAATTTTTACCGTTTCCTGATTGAGCTGCGTCATCTCTTTATTCAACGTGCTAACGCTTTGATGCATTTGGCGTACTTCGCTTTGCTGTGCGCAGGCGCTAAGGCTAAAGAGACTTCCCACCAGGAGAATTCTTAGGTAACGTCTTGTCATTGTGATTACTTCCTTTATTGTCGCGATAGCATAATGGTAGTGTGCGCAGAGCGCGAAGGCATCGATCCTTTGTCTCAAAAGCGTTGCGCCTTTGTTGTCACGCCAGTTCAGGGTAAAATAGATTCCGCTCAACCACTGAGGTACAGGACGCCGTATGCATTGCCCATTCTGTTTCGCCGTAGACACTAAGGTAATTGACTCTCGTCTTGTCGGCGAGGGCTCTTCAGTACGCCGCCGTCGGCAGTGTCTGGTCTGTAACGAACGTTTCACCACTTTTGAAGTGGCTGAACTTGTCATGCCGCGCGTTGTGAAAAGCAACGATGTGCGTGAACCTTTTAATGAAGATAAGCTGCGCAGCGGCATGCTCAGAGCGCTTGAGAAACGCCCGGTTAGCTCTGATGACGTCGAAATGGCGTTGAACCATATCAAATCACAACTGCGTGCGACTGGCGAGCGTGAGGTGCCGAGCAAGATGATTGGCAACCTGGTTATGGAGCAGTTGAAAAAACTCGATAAAGTCGCCTACATCCGCTTTGCCTCGGTGTACCGGAGTTTCGAAGATATCAAAGAATTTGGCGAAGAGATTGCTCGCCTACAGGACTAAGCCATGCAGGATGAATTGTACATGGCGCGCGCGCTGAAGCTTGCTGCGCGCGGACGTTTTACCACTCACCCCAATCCCAACGTGGGCTGCGTGATTGTTAAAGATGGGGAGATCGTCGGTGAAGGGTATCATCACCGCGCGGGCGAGCCACATGCCGAAGTCCATGCCCTGCGGATGGCGGGAGAAAAAGCGCAAGGGGCAACCGCCTATGTCACGCTTGAACCTTGTAGCCATCATGGCCGTACGCCGCCGTGCTGCGATGCGCTAATTGCCGCAGGCGTGTCACGTGTGGTTGCCGCGATGCAGGATCCGAATCCGCAGGTGGCAGGACGTGGGCTCTACCGTTTGCAACAGGCGGGCATTGACGTCAGCCACGGGCTGATGATGAGCGAGGTTGAGCAGCTTAATAGAGGCTTCCTTAAGCGTATGCGTACGGGATTCCCCTACGTGCAGCTTAAGCTCGGCGCGTCGCTTGATGGCCGTACGGCGATGGCCAGCGGTGAAAGCCAGTGGATTACCTCACCACAGGCGCGCCGCGATGTGCAACGGTTACGAGCGCAAAGCCATGCCATTTTAACCAGCAGTGCTACGGTTTTAGCCGACGACCCTCAGCTTACCGTGCGTTGGTCGGAGCTTGGAGAGTCTACCCAGGCCAGTTACCCGCAGGAAAATCTGCGTCAGCCGAACCGCATTGTTCTTGATAGCCAGAATCAGGTCACGCCGGAGCACCGTATTGTGCAACAGCCAGGAGAAACCTGGATTGTCCGGACTAAAGACGACCCTCGCAGCTGGCCGGAAACGGTGCGTAGCCTGAAGGTGCCGGAACATAACGGGCATCTGGATCTGGTGGTGCTGATGATGCAACTGGGCAAGCAGCAAATTAACAGTATTTGGGTTGAGGCTGGTCCAACGCTTGCTGGCGCGTTATTGCAGGCCGGCGTGGTGGATGAGCTAATCGTCTATGTTGCACCTAAACTGTTAGGCAGCGATGCGCGAGGATTATGTGTGCTTCCAGGCCTTGAGAAACTGGTTGACGCCCCCCATTTCAAATTCAATGAGATACGCCAGGTGGGCCCGGACGTTTGCCTGCATTTAACGACTGCGTGAGGCTTTCTGATTTAGAGGAAGCAGCGCACAGAATATTATGATAAAATCCGCCCCCCTTACGGGGCTATAAATCGAACCCGAAGGAAGAATATGAACATTATTGAAGCTAACGTTGCTACCCCGGACGCTCGCGTCGCCATCACCATTGCGCGTTTCAACAACTTTATCAATGACAGCCTGCTGGAAGGTGCGATCGACGCCCTGAAACGTATTGGTCAGGTTAAAGATGAAAACATTACCGTTGTTTGGGTTCCAGGTGCCTATGAGCTGCCGCTGGCGGCTGACGCTCTGGCGAAAACCGGTAAATACGACGCGGTGATTGCGCTCGGTACGGTGATCCGTGGCGGTACCGCGCACTTCGAATATGTAGCTGGCGGTGCAAGCAATGGCCTGGCGCATGTCGCTCAGGACAGCGGCATTCCGGTAGCCTTCGGTGTTCTGACCACCGAAAGTATTGAACAAGCCATCGAACGTGCTGGCACTAAAGCCGGCAACAAAGGCGCAGAAGCTGCACTGACTGCGCTTGAAATGATTAATGTATTGAAAGCCATCAAGGCCTGATTTTTGTAAGGGGAAATCCGTGAAACCTGCTGCTCGTCGCCGCGCCCGTGAGTGTGCCGTCCAGGCGCTCTACTCCTGGCAGTTGTCCCAGAACGACATCGCTGATGTTGAATACCAGTTCCTGGCGGAACAGGACGTAAAAGATGTCGACGTTCTGTATTTCCGTGAACTGCTGTCCGGGGTGGCGACTAACAGCGCGTACCTGGATGGCTTAATGAAGCCTTACCTGTCTCGCCTGTTGGAAGAGTTGGGTCAGGTAGAAAAAGCCGTGCTGCGTATTGCGCTGTTTGAACTGTCTAAACGTAGCGATGTGCCGTACAAAGTGGCCATTAACGAAGCGATTGAACTGGCGAAAACCTTCGGCGCTGAAGATAGCCACAAATTCGTCAACGGCGTATTGGATAAAGCAGCACCTGTGATTCGCCCCAACAAAAAGTGATCCCGAGGCCGGCTGGAGGGTGGAACCTGTTTCCACTGTCCCCGGCTTTTTCTTTTTTCCTGCTGAGGCATAACGTATGGCATGTGGCGAGTTTTCCCTGATTGCCCGTTATTTTGACCGCGTAAGAAGCTCTCGTCTTGATGTCGAAACCGGTATTGGCGACGATTGCGCACTTCTGAACATCCCTGAAAAACAGACGCTGGCGATCAGCACCGATACGCTGGTGGCTGGCAACCACTTCCTCCCCGATATCGATCCCACTGACCTTGCCTGGAAAGCGCTGGCGGTGAACTTGAGCGATCTGGCGGCGATGGGGGCCGATCCGGCATGGCTGACGCTGGCAATCACATTGCCTGACGTCGATGAAGCCTGGCTTGAAGCTTTCAGTGATGGCCTGTTTGAACTGCTGAATTACTATGATATGCAGCTGATTGGCGGTGACACCACGCGTGGGCCGCTGTCGATGACGTTGGGTATTCATGGCTACGTCCCGGTTGGACGGGCTTTAAAACGCTCTGGGGCGAAACCGGGAGACTGGATTTACGTTACCGGCACGCCTGGTGACAGTGCGGCGGGGCTGGCGATTTTACAGAATCGGTTGCAGGTTGGAGATGCACAAGACGCCGACTATCTGCTCAAGCGACACCTGCGTCCCACGCCGCGAATATTACAAGGGCAAGCTCTGCGCGACCTGGCCAGTGCGGCTATCGATATTTCCGACGGCCTGATCTCCGATCTCGGGCACATTATTAATGCCAGCGGCTGCGGCGCGCGGGTTAACGTTGATGCGCTGCCTTACTCTTCGGCATTTGCCCAACACGTGGAATCGGAACAGGCGCTGCGCTGGGCGCTCTCGGGTGGTGAAGATTATGAGTTATGCTTTACCGTACCGGAAATTAACCGTGGCGCGCTGGACGTCGCGCTGGGGAATCTCGGCGCATCGTTTACCTGTATCGGGCAGATGAGCGCGGATGTGGAAGGCATTCATTTTACGCGTGATGGAAAGCCCGTTACGTTTGACTGGAAAGGATATGACCATTTTGCCGCGCCTTAAAAAAGATGTCGCAAAAAGCCGTTTGAGCATGCGCAATCCGTGGCATCTGCTGGCTACCGGGTTTGGCAGTGGATTGAGCCCGATTGTACCGGGCACCATGGGATCGCTGGCGGCGATCCCATTTTGGTATTTAATGACGTTTCTGCCGTGGCAGCTGTATTCGCTGGTGGTCATGTTGTCTATCTGTATTGGCGTTTATCTGTGCCATCAAACGGCGAAAGATATGGGCGTGCACGATCACGGCAGCATTGTCTGGGACGAGTTTGTCGGGATGTGGATAACCCTGATGGCGCTACCAACCAACGACTGGCAGTGGGTTGCCGCGGGTTTTGTGATTTTCCGTATTCTGGATATGTGGAAGCCGTGGCCGATCCGCTGGTTTGATCGCAACGTGCATGGCGGTACGGGGATTATGATCGATGATATTGTGGCCGGGATACTCTCGGCCGGAATTTTGTATTTTATCGGTCATCACTGGCCGGTAGGGATTATTTAACCCTATTGGGGACTGTTGTAGGCCCGATAAGCGTCGCGCCATCGGGCAATCAGTGCCGGATGCACTATGCTTATCGGGCCTGCAATTAGCCATCGCCAATACTTATTTAAATCCCACCACCGGATGCTGTTTGTACGGCGTTTCCAGCTCGGCAATGTGCTCTGGTTTCAGCGTTAAATCAACCGCATTAAGCAACTCATCCAGTTGTTCCTCACGCGACGTACCGATAATCGGCGCGGCGACGCCTGGTTTGCTTAACAGCCAGGCCAGCGCAACCTGTGCACGCGTTACGCCTAGTTCCTCACTGATACCGGTCAGCCGTGCGGCAATTTGCGCGTCGTTTTCATCACTTTCTTTGTACAAGTTTTTGCCGACTTCATCGGAAACCAGACGTGCAGTGGTTTCTCCCCACGGGCGCGTCAGGCGACCACGTGCCAGCGGACTCCATGGGATCACCGCGACGCCTTCCTGATAGCAAAGCGGCAGCATTTCGCGTTCTTCTTCGCGGTAGATCAGATTGTAGTGATCCTGCATGCAAACGAACTGCGCCCAGCCGTGTTGTTTCTGTAAGGCCAGTGCCTGAGCAAATTGCGAAGCGTGCATGGATGAGGCGCCGATATAGCGCGCTTTACCGGCTTTAACGACGTCATTCAGCGCTTCCAGCGTTTCTTCGATCGGCGTGTTGTAATCCCAGCGGTGAATTTGCAGGATGTCGACATAGTCCATACCCAGACGTTTAAGGCTGTCGTCGATCGAGCGCAGGATTTGCGCGCGGGATAATCCTTCCGCTAAATCATCCACCTGGTGAAAAACCTTGGTGGCGACCACGACATCTTCACGGCGGGCGAAATCACGTAGCGCGCGGCCGACAATCTCTTCGCTGCTGCCAGCGGAGTAACTGTTGGCGGTATCAAAAAAGTTAATACCGCCCTCAAGGGCATGTTTGATTATCGGACGGCTGCTTTCTTCAGGTAGCGTCCAGGCGTGATTGCCGCGATTGGGTTCGCCAAACGTCATGCAGCCCAGGCAAAGGCGGGAGACCCGAAGGTCGGTTTTTCCTAAGGTATTGTATTTCATCAATCCACTCCTGCTTAGCTCGTGATGAGTTAAGCATAGCAGGAGCGGAGAGGGGATTATGCCAGCCAGGCCTTGATTTTGGCCTCAATGCCGGCGGCATCAAGTCCCAGATCGGCGCGTGCTTCGTCCTGAGTCCCCTGCGGGATGAAGAAGTCAGGCAGGCCAATGTTCAGTACCGGAACGGGCTTGCGATGGGCCATTAGCACTTCGTTTACGCCGCTGCCAGCCCCGCCCATAATGGCGTTCTCTTCAATGGTGACCAGCACTTCGTGTTGGGCTGCCATTTCCAGGATCAGCGTTTCATCCAGCGGTTTCACAAAGCGCATATCCACCAGCGTGGCGTTCAGCGACTCTGCGACCTGAGCGGCTTCCGGCATCAGGGTGCCGAAGTTGAGAATTGCGACTTTCTCTCCATGACGCTTCACGATGCCTTTACCCATTGGCAGCTGTTCCAGCGGCGCCAGCTCAACGCCCACCGCGTTACCGCGCGGATAACGCACTACCGTTGGACCATCGTTATAGTGATAGCCAGTGAACAGCATCTGGCGGCATTCGTTCTCATCGCTTGGGGTCATAATGACCATTTCCGGGATGCAGCGCAGGAAAGAGAGATCGAACGCTCCCTGGTGGGTTTGCCCATCTGCGCCAACAATACCCGCCCGATCGACGGCGAACAGGACCGGCAGTTTCTGAATGGCGACATCATGCAGCACCTGATCGTAAGCGCGTTGCAGGAACGTGGAATAGATAGCGACGATGGGTTTATAACCACCAATCGCCAGGCCTGCAGCAAAGGTCACTGCATGCTGCTCGGCAATAGCCACGTCGAAGTAGCGATCCGGGAATTTACGGGAAAACTCCACCATACCGGAGCCTTCGCGCATCGCCGGGGTGATTGCCATCAGCTTATTGTCTTTCGCCGCGGTTTCACACAGCCAGTCACCGAAGATTTTTGAATAGCTCGGCAGGCCGCCGCTGCTTTTCGGCAGACATCCGCTGGATGGATCGAATTTTGGTACCGCGTGGAAGGTAATCGGATCTTTTTCCGCCGGCTCGTAACCACGACCTTTTTTGGTCATGATGTGCAGGAACTGTGGACCTTTCAGATCGCGCATGTTCTTCAGCGTGGTGATAAGACCCAGCACGTCGTGACCGTCTACCGGGCCGATATAGTTAAAGCCCAGCTCTTCAAACAGCGTGCCCGGCACGACCATGCCTTTAATGTGTTCTTCGGTACGTTTGAGCAGCTCTTTAATTGGCGGTACACCGGAGAACACTTTCTTCCCACCTTCGCGCAGCGATGAGTAAAGTTTGCCGGAGAGCAATTGCGCCAGGTGGTTGTTCAGTGCGCCGACATTTTCTGAGATCGACATTTCGTTGTCGTTGAGGATAACCAGCATGTCGGGTTTAATATCACCCGCGTGGTTCATCGCTTCAAACGCCATGCCAGCGGTGATGGCGCCGTCGCCAATCACGCAGACGGTACGACGTTCTTTGCCTTCTTTCTCGGCGGCCACCGCAATACCAATACCCGCGCTGATGGAGGTTGAAGAGTGCCCAACGCTCAGGACGTCATACTCGCTCTCACCGCGCCACGGGAACGGATGCAAACCGCCTTTCTGACGAATGGTGCCGATTTTATCGCGGCGGCCGGTCAGGATTTTGTGCGGATAAGCCTGATGTCCCACATCCCAGATTAACTGGTCGAACGGGGTATTGTAGACATAGTGCAGCGCGACGGTGAGTTCCACCGTGCCCAGACCAGAGGCGAAGTGCCCGCTGGAACGGCTCACGCTGTCGAGTAAATAGCGGCGCAGTTCGTCGCAAAGCTTAGGCAGGCTCTCTTTTGGCAGCAGGCGTAACTCCTGGGTGGAGTCGACCAACGCCAGGGTCGGGTATTTGGCTATATCAAAACTCATCGCAAGCTCATTGGATATGTTGGTTTATTTATCACGCTGGATTATGTAGTCCGCTAGCGCTTCCAGTGCCGAGGTATCGAGAGATTGTGCGGCCAGCAAACTTAACGACCGGCGGGCATCTTCAATTAAATCCCGGGCTTTATTCCGGGCTTGCTCAAGACCCAGAAGTGCAGGATAGGTACTTTTGCCAAGCTGCTGGTCGGCACCCTGACGTTTACCCAATGTTGCAGTATCGCCTACCACATCCAGTATGTCATCCTGAACCTGGAAGGCCAGACCGATACTTTCGGCGTATTTGTCGAGTATTGCCAGGCATTCTCGCCCTTTATCACCTGCGCTTAACGCACCCAGACGAACGGCGGCGCGAATCAATGCGCCGGTTTTGTGGCGGTGAATACGCTCCAGCGCATCCAGCTCAACCTGATGCCCTTCAGCTGCCAGATCCAACGCCTGGCCGCCGCACATACCGGCGATACCGCTGGCCTGAGCCAGTTCAGAGATCATCGCGATGCGGTCACGGTCGGTGACTTCCGGCATCGGGGCGTCGCTGATGATAGAGAATGCCAGCGTTTGCAGCGCATCACCTGCCAGAATCGCATTCGCCTCGCCAAACTTGACGTGGCAGGTCGGCAGACCGCGACGCAGATCATCGTCGTCCATCGCGGGTAAATCGTCGTGCATCAGTGAATAGGCATGGATGCACTCAACCGCGGCGGCGGGGGCATCAAGCGCACTCAGGCTCACGCCAAACATCTGACCGGTCGCATACACCAAAAACGGGCGCAGACGTTTGCCGCCTAATAATGCGCCATATTGCATGGTTTCGACCACGGGAGTGTTCTGAAAGGGCAATGGCGCGATAAAACGGCTCAGTGCCTGGTTAGCCTGCTCAACGCAAGCCTGTAGCTGCTGCGTAAAATCCATTTACTCATTATCCGGTGTAAAAGGCGTGAGGGCGGCGTCTTCACTTTCTGACAGCAGGATTTGCACGCGCTGTTCAGCCTGTTGCAATTTGACTTGTCCCTGACGTGCCAGCTGTACGCCACGTTCGAATTCGTTCAGCGCCTCTTCCAGCGGCAAATCGCCGCTTTCCAGACGGGTGACAATCTGTTCCAGCTCGCTCAGCGCTGTTTCAAAACTGGCGGGCGCTTCATTTTTCTTCGGCATAATGAATGTCTGACTCTCTGTATTGACAGCACAAGACTATGGTAACGGACTCGCACTGATAAGCAAATAACGCGCAATGGTAAGGCGATGTGCACAGGATGACCATGATGGTGGTATACTTGCGCGCCTGGATGCAGCCGCAGGGTGTGGGCTGCTGTATTTTTTCCCATTACAAGTCATTCAGACTTGCCAAAGAACCATTGCCGCCATGAAGTTTATCATTAAATTGTTCCCAGAAATCACCATCAAAAGCCAATCTGTGCGTTTGCGCTTTATAAAAATTCTGACAGGGAACATTCGTAACGTTTTAAAGCACTATGATGAAGACCTTGCCGTTGTCCGTCACTGGGATCACGTTGAGGTTCGCGCTAAAGATGAAAGCCAGCGCCTGGACATTCGCGACGCGTTAACCCGAATCCCGGGTATTCACCATATTCTCGAAGTAGAAGACGTGCCGTTTACCGATATGCACGATATTTTCGAGAAAGCGCTGGTGCAATACCGCGATCAACTGGAAGGAAAAACCTTCTGTGTGCGCGTCAAGCGCCGTGGCAAGCATGAGTTTAGCTCCATTGAGGTGGAACGTTATGTGGGCGGTGGACTGAACCAGCATATTGAATCCGCGCGCGTGAAGCTGACGAAGCCGGACGTGACGGTTAATCTTGAAATCGAAAACGACCGCCTGCTGCTGGTTAAAGGCCGCTATGAAGGTATCGGCGGTTTCCCAATTGGGACGCAGGAAGACGTACTGTCGCTGATCTCCGGTGGTTTCGACTCCGGCGTGTCCAGCTACATGCTGATGCGTCGTGGCTGCCGCGTGCACTATTGCTTCTTCAACCTTGGCGGCGCTGCGCATGAAATCGGCGTTCGCCAGGTGGCGCATTATCTGTGGAACCGCTTTGGTAGCTCACATCGCGTACGCTTTGTTGCTATCAACTTTGAGCCGGTAGTCGGTGAGATCCTGGAGAAAGTCGACGACGGCCAGATGGGCGTGGTCCTCAAACGCATGATGGTACGCGCGGCGTCGAAAGTGGCTGAGCGCTACGGCGTTCAGGCGCTGATAACCGGTGAAGCGCTGGGCCAGGTCTCCAGCCAGACGCTGACCAACCTGCGCCTGATCGATAACGTTTCAGACACCCTGATCCTGCGCCCGCTGATCTCCCATGATAAAGAGCACATTATCAATCTGGCGCGTGAAATTGGTACCGAGGACTTTGCTCGTACCATGCCGGAATACTGCGGCGTGATTTCAAAAAGCCCGACGGTGAAAGCAATTAAGGCGAAGATTGAGGCCGAAGAAGAAAACTTCGATTTCTCGATCCTCGATAAAGTGGTTGAAGAAGCGAACAATATCGATATTCGTGATATCGCCCAGCAGACGCAGCAGACTGTGGTGGAAGTGGAAACCGTGAGCGGCTTCGGCCCGAACGATGTGATTCTGGATATCCGCTCTGTGGATGAACAGGATGACAAACCGCTGAAGGTTGACGGTGTGGACGTCGTTTCTCTGCCGTTCTACAAGTTGAGCACCAAATTCGGCGATTTGGACCAGAGCAAAACCTGGCTGCTGTGGTGTGAACGCGGGGTGATGAGCCGTCTGCAGGCGCTTTATCTGCGCGAGCAGGGCTTTGAAAACGTGAAGGTGTATCGCCCGTAATCGTAGTTTGCCCCGGCTTTCTGTGCCGGGGCAGCACTAATTTTGTGGCTGGAGCGTGGCGACGCTGTTAATCAGTTGATTGGCAATCTGCGGGATGGCTTCGGCGCTGAAAAATCCCATTGTAACCGCAATAGCAATGAGCTCGCCTTTATTGTTCTGAAGCGGACAAGCTATAGATTGCGCCCCTGGGATCCCCTGTGTGGGGTTGTACCGCACGGCATAGCCCTGAGCTATTACCTGTTCAATCAATTTTGTCTGAGCGTTATTCTGCGCCTGGTAACTGGAATAACTCATAAAGATCTGGCCTGCAGCGCTGGCATGCAGCGGGACTGGTGTATTGGGCAGAAAATCAATATCGACGTTACGGAAACTACGGTTGTAGTGTTTGAGTACTAACCCTTTGTCAGAGGCAGCAACAACGCCGGTCGAATGATTAAAGGTATCGCGAAACGTAATCAATACCGCATTGAGTTCACTTATTGTGTCGCGTCTCGTCGCGTGACTTCCTGCCAGTTGTAGCGCGGTTGTCCCCATGCAATAAAGACCCTTTTCGTTTTGGCATAGCATGCCGGTTCGGCATAGTGAGACCAGATACTTGTGTAAACGGCTTTTCGACAGATCACATCCTGCGGCGATATCAATTGCTCTTGCCTGACCATTCTGGCTGGCGACAAACGTCAAAATGCTAACGGCGATATCAACCGAATTTACCCCTTGCGATGTTTCAGCCATATTCGTTCTCTTTTTTAGATATCTCGTGATTATACCATTGAGTCAGAAACCATTACTGCCTTCGCGATTCAAAAAGATGGCTACCTCTAAGTGATTAGATCTTGATATGCCTCAAGTTGATTATTGGTGAACGATGATTCACTAATGGTGAACTCTTGTGGAGGCAAGATCATGGATGCTTTGAGCAATATACGTTTAAAAAGAAGAACTCTGTTAAAAGGGTTCGGTGTAGTGGGGCTAGCGGCATTAGGGCCAACTTTTCTGGGGTTACGTCAGGCCAATGGTGATCCTTTGCCCCGGTTTCGTCTTAAGCAATCGGATTACCAGACATTTCGTTCGACTTGTGCAATGGAATGTTTGCACTGCAACCTGACGGCCTATGTCTGGAAAAATCGCTTAATGAAAATTGAAGCGACGAAAGGCTTTAACGTGAAGTGTTGTTTACGGGGAATTAGCCGCACGAAATGGGTCTACCACCCGTTACGTTTGACGCAACCCTTGCTGCGTACAGGGGAAAAAGGTGAGGGAAAATTTAAGCCGATATCCTGGAATGCTGCGCTGGATCTTATTGAAAAGAAAATCAGGGAAACAATCGCGACTGATGGCAATAAAGGCCTATTACTCACCGCCGCTTCAGGGAATATGGACTCTATCAAAAATGATATGGGTAAAGCTTTTTTTGATTATCTTGGCGGGTCGACAAAGCATGTCGGCTCGTTATGTTGCGCTGCCGTCACTGCTGCGATGATGCCCATGGTGGGGTTACGGTATGCTGATACTCGCGACACCATACAGGAAAGTCGTTATATCCTTTGCTGGGGTAATAACCCGGCCGTCACGATGCATGCTTACTTCAAGGAATATTCATGCGCGCAACGTAACGGGGCGCGAATGGTGGTCATCGATCCGCGATTTAACGAAACTGCAGCAAAAGCGGATGAGTGGGTGCCTATCGTGCCGGGGACGGATATCGCACTGGCGTTGGGGATGATCAACATTATTATGCAAGAAAAACGCTATGACGCGGATTTTCTGCGGGCACGTACCGGTGCGGTTTATCTGGTTGATGGACACCAGAAATTGATGCGAGCCGATCCGCAGGATACAGACAGCTATCTGGTGTTTGATACCCTGACACAAAGCGTGAAGCGACATGATGCGCCAGGCGTCGTGCCTGCGTTGCTGAATGATGAACTGCCCGACGGGAGCGATTTCTCTACCGTACTGGATAACGTTTGGGCGCAGGCGAAGCCCTGGACAGCGCAGAAAGTAGAGGAAGAAACAGATGTGCCAGCGCAAACTGTGTTACGACTGGCGCGAGACTATGCTTCTACGCAACCTGCGATGATTGTTCAGAATATGTCTGGTGCGCAGAGAACCGAGTTTGGTACTTACGTAGCAGCCAGCCAATTTTATCTGGCGTTGATAACCGGCAATATCGGCAAGCCTGGTGCCGGGGTCTGTGATGCGGGTGGGGTCAGGCAAATGGCGAATTTTTCACCCATCATCCCCCCGGCCCCCAATGCAGCCAAAATTCCATCAATCCCCATTTCCAAAATTGGGGACTGGATTGTTCACGAAAAACCACACTCGATTAAATTCTGGTGGAATATGACGCTGGGCGCGATGACACAGTTGCCGAATACAAACCAGGTCAGAGAAGCCTTTAAAAAAGTACCGTTTGTGGTGGTTGCGGACAACCTGATGAGTTCGTCTGCACTGTATGCCGATCTGGTACTTCCCGTGACAACTATTTTTGAAGATGTCAGTTTAATGGCGGGGGTACGCAGCCATTATGTACAACTCATGGAGAAAGCGGTAGAGCCTCCGGGAGAAGCTAAACCGGATTACTGGATTTTTGCACGTCTGGCCGAGCGTTTTGGGTTTGGCGAAGTCTTTAACCAGCCCATTGAGCATTACATCGATACTTGTCTCAAAGGTTCAGGTATCAACCGTGAGATGCTGAAGAAAGGGCCGGTATGTCCCGTTGAAGAGGATTGGATCCCCTTTAAGGATGGGAAGTTTCGTACCTCAACCGGAAAGGCACATTTTTATATTGAGGAATGGGCCAAAAAAGACTTCTTGCCGGTGGTGACCTGGAAACAGGTGAAAGAGTCGGTGAAAGGTTCGCCTGAACTGGCAAGCAAGTATCCGTTAATGGCGGTACAGCGCAAACTGGCACGTAGCGTACATTCGAGCCACGGTATGAATGAATGGATCCTAGAAATTCAACGCAATCGTCCGAATGTGATGATTCATCCCGAAGATGCCCGTAATCGTCAGATCCAAGCCGGAGAGTGGGTTGTTGTTTTCAATCATCGTGGAGAGCACAGGGCAATTGCTGATGTTACGACGCATATAAAACGGGGGGTTGTGAGCCTGGATAACGGTTGGTGGGAGCAACAGGGTGGGAGTAGCAGCCATGTCACCAACGATCAGGTCGAGCTGCTGGGTAATGGACACTGTTGTAACAGCACGCTGGTTGACGTTAGAAGGGAGGCATAACCATGGCTAAACAGTATGGATTTCTTATCGATATGCAGAACTGCTATGGCTGTAAGACCTGCAGTATGGCCTGTAAATCGGAAAATATGACGCCGCTTGGCGTGCTATGGCGCCGGGTACGTGAGCGTTGTACCGATGAGCCCAATACTCAAGCATTTATCAGTATGTCATGCAATCACTGCGACGATCCTCAGTGTATGAAAGTGTGCCCTGCCGGAACCTATACCAAACGGGCTGACGGTATTGTTGTCCAGGACCATGACCGTTGTATTGGTTGCCGAATGTGTATTATGGCCTGCCCCTGGAGTGCGCCAGTTTATGATGCGCAAGAGGGGAAAACCAGTAAATGTAATCTGTGTGCAGAACGACTGGATGAAGGGTTGCAACCACGCTGTGTGGAATCTTGTCCTGCGAGTGTATTACGGTTTGGTGATATAGACGAACTTCGCAAAGAACATACAACACAGTGGACGGTACTGGAGAAGCGTTACAATCTGCCAGATCACAATATTAGTAAGCCCAATATTGTGATTATTGCGCCACGGGACTGAGGAGAGAGAAATGGAACACTATGAATTGCCATTGGTCTTTTTTACGGTCTTCGCTCAATGGGGGATTGGCGGTGTTCTGGCACTAACATTGTGTCAGAATTTTGGCACGCTGAAATTCAATGCTGAACAATATCGTCGGCTGGCGTTGTTATTTTGGGTCATCACTGTGCTGGGTTCTTTGGCATCCCTTGTACACTTGGGAACACCTACTGGCGCATACCGTTCAATAGCTGGGTTGGGAATATCCTGGTTGAGCCGGGAAGTGGTGGCATTTATCGTATTGAATGCCGTAATATTTTGTTGGCTAGCGCTATGCTGGCTCAAGCCTGGGCACCCGGGAGTGAATCTTCTGGGGGGCGTAACGGCGCTTGTTGGCCTGGTGTCAATTTTTGTGACGTCTCAGGTCTATTACCAAATGGCACTACACCCGCTTTGGCATACTCTAGCCACGCCGCTTGGCTTTCTGGCAACGGCGGTGTTGCTTGGTTTTATGAGCGTGGCGGTGGCGTGCGGTTATTGGTATAAATCCTCTTCAAAGGTATGCAATGCGGGGATTATAATTGGAATCGTGTTGTCCACGAGTGGGTTGTGGTTCCGCTATCATATCCCTGGCGCTGATGCGTCAAGCCCTCTGCTTTGGTGGCAGTTATTTGCCAGTATTTGCGTTGCTATATGGGGAATATCGCGCCTGAACTATGGTACACAGAGCTGGGCGTGGGTGGCGTTAATTGCGACGGGAGAGTTGGCGGGAAGAATGCTGTTTTACAGTAATGTCATGAGCGGGGCGCCCTGGTTCTAAATCTTTTGCCGGATGGCAGCAACCATCCGGCAAGCTCACTTACTCGTAGTAGTTATAAATTCCCGCAGCCATCACCAGTTGTGACGCCACCTCGTGGGCTTTTTCGCGACTCACCAGCAGATCAATAATCTTTAAACCGAAATCGATTGAGGTTCCCGGTCCCTGGCTGGTTAACAGGTTAACGCGCGGATCCCACACGACGCGTTTGTCCTGCCATTGATCGGCGGGGATCTTGTCTTTCAGCGCCGGAAAACCGGTCATGTTACCGATGGGGAAAATGCCGTGCGGGACGAGGACGGTGGCGGCAACTGCACAGATTGCCGCGACAATGCGTCCGGAGCGATGAAACTGCTTCACGGTTTCGACCAGCAGAGGGCTGTCGCGAAAACACTCGGCGCCTTTAATACCGCCAGGCAGTACGATAATGTCAAAATCGCCGTCGGCAACGTCGACTAATGGCGCATCCGCCAGTAGTTTTACTCCCCGTGAGCACACTATAGTCAGGTCGCCATCGCTGGCGACGCTGGCGGTTGTGACCTTAATTCCGCCGCGAACCAGCAGATCGATAGTAGTCACCGCTTCGGTTTCTTCACTACCAGGGGCGAGACATACCAGTGCTTGAGCGCTCATACTCACTTTCCTTTCTTTTAACCATTTCAAACAGGCGGGCGTTTTCCGGGACGGCGATGCCGTGCGCGCGTGCGCGTTTTAACAAATAACCGGTAATGTAGTCGATCTCAGTATGGCGCATGGCGCGAATGTCCTGCAGCATAGATGAGATATTTTCCGCCGTACTGTCAATCACTTGCTCGACATAATAACGTAAATCATCCGCTGATGTGTGGTGGCCTTCGCGTTCGATGACCGCTGCCACTTCCTCGCAGATGAGCGCTATTTTTTCCGGATGGTGACGCAGCTCGCCGTTTGGGCAATCCCATAATGCGGTCAGCGGGTTAATGACGCAGTTGACGGCCAGCTTGCGCCACAGCTCGGCGCGAATGGTGTTGTGCCAGGCGACGTCCGGCAGCACCTCTTGCAGGGTTTCAGCCAGATAGCTGAAATCGCCGTCTTGCTCACGCGCCGGCCCAATACGCGTTGTTCCCTGAGCGACATGAATGATGACGTTCCCGTCACGGCGTGCTGCGTGGGTGGTGGTTCCCATCAGCAAGGGTTGCTTAATGTTATGTAACTCTTCAATCGTCCCCATGCCGTTGTGAATAAGCAGAATGGGCGTGGTTTCAGGCAGAATTGCAGACAGGCCTTTTACCGCATCAGAAACCTGCCAGGCCTTCAGGGTGACCAGCAGCAGGTCGCTTTTTGCCAAAAAGTCGGGGTCATTTGCCGTCAGGGATTCATTAAAAACTGAGCCATCCGTGTCGATCAGGTTTACGCTGCAGTAGGGTTGCGGTACGCGTAGCCACCCTTGCACCTCATGTCCATGTTTGCACAGCGCTGTAAGCCATAGCTGTCCTAACGCTCCACATCCCAGTACGGTAATTTTCATTCTTCCTCCTCACCTGCAACAGCACCAGGTGTTAATCCATATCGACCGCACCCCATTATTGTTCGCAGATGTCACTACCACGTACAATGAAAGGATACAGCCTAGTATAGCGCTGTCTGTTGAGTAACTTTGCAGGTATTATGCTTCGCATCAAAAATGAAGGGAGAGGAAAAGATGCCATCTTTCGATATTGTCTCTGAAGTTGATCTTCAGGAAGCCCGTAACGCGGTGGATAACGCAAGCCGTGAAGTCGAGTCACGCTTTGATTTTCGTGGCGTTGAAGCCACTTTTGAGCTGAATGAGTCAAATAAGACGATTAAGGTGCTGAGCGAATCTGATTTTCAGGTTAATCAGCTGCTGGATATTTTGCGTGCCAAGCTGCTGAAACGCGGTATTGAAGGCACGTCGCTGGACGTACCAGAGACTTTCGTGCACAGCGGTAAAACCTGGTTTGTTGAAGCTAAGCTGAAGCAGGGCATTGAAAGCGCGGTGCAAAAGAAAATCGTTAAGCTGATCAAAGACAGCAAGCTGAAGGTGCAGGCGCAGATTCAGGGTGAAGAAATTCGTGTGACCGGTAAGGCGCGTGACGATCTGCAATCCGTCATGGCGCTGGTTCGCGGTGGCGATCTCGGCCAGCCGTTCCAGTTTAAAAACTTCCGCGATTAAGTCGTAATGCCTGATCCGGCCTACAGGTCGCACACGCTATTTGTAGGCCGGACGAGACGTTAGTTACCATCCGGTAATCATCACGTCTGGCTGATGGTCTGCTCAACCTCAAACCGATTGGTGACTTTGCTGTCGATTTTCACGTAGGCCGAATGCTCTTTCGCCACAATTAACACTTCGCTTATTCCTTCTTTTGCCAGCAGGCGCTGCTTCAACGTGTCATCCGCGGCAATCTCTGGTGGGATTTCCACGCGCAGGCTGCTGACGTACGGCGGTTCTTTCATTGTGCTTGCCACCAGTAACCAAATGGCTGCCAGCAACGCGCCTGCCAGGAATACCGCCTGACCATCAAACATTTCGACCACCCAACCACCGAGCGAACCGCCAATCGCCACGCCAAGAAACTGGCTGGTGGAGTAAACGCCCATCGCCGTGCCTTTATAACCTGCAGGTGATTCTTTGCTGATAAGCGAGGGGAGAAGGGCTTCCATCAGGTTAAAGGCGAGGAAGAAAATCTGCACGCCCGCAATCAGACCCCAGAAACGAATGTTAGCGCTCCACAATACAATCTCTGCAATAAGGATCAGTAACACGCAGGCGAGGAATACGCGTTTCATCTTGCGCTTCACTTCGGCGTAAATGATGAACGGCACCACGGAAACAAAGGACAGCAGCATCGTCACCAGATAAATTTTCCAGTGTTCTGCGGCGGGGAAACCGGCTTTCGCCAGTTGTCCTGGTAACGCGACGAAAGTGGACATCAGCAAAATGTGCAGGCACATGATGCCAAAATTAAGCTTCAGCAGTTTGGGCTCCGCCAGCACTTTGCTGAAACTATCTTTTACCATCCCCGACTCGCGATTCAGCACATGGCTGGTGCTATTGGGAACGACCCAAATGGTCAGCACGATACCGGTGGTGGCAAGGGCGGCAATCATCCAGAACAGCGCGTGGAGCCCCAGCGCATGGGTAACGATTGGCCCCAGCACCATCGCAATGGCAAAGGTGATACCAAAGCTGACGCCGATAAACGCCATCGCTTTGGTGCGGTTTTGCTCGCGGGTTAAGTCGGAAAGCAGCGCCATCACGGCGGCGGCAATCGCGCCAGAGCCTTGTAGGGCGCGGCCAAGAATTATTCCCCAGATTGAATCGGAGAGCGCGGCAATCACGCTGCCGAGAACGAATACCGCCAGTCCGCCGACAATAAGCGGCTTACGGCCAATGCGGTCAGAAAGCAGACCAAAGGGGATCTGGAAGACGGCCTGTGCCAGGCCGTAAATGCCGATGGCAAGGCCTATCAGCGCTTCACTGGCGCCCTGTAGCGCCATACCGTACGTGGTCAGAACCGGCAGAACCATAAACATGCCAAGCATGCGCAACGAGAATACGGTCCCTAAACCCCAGGTGGCGCGCAACTCACCGGGCGTCATTTTGTAATCGTTCATTCCCACCTCTGTATTAATTTCGCGCCTAGTGTAAAGCGGGGAAGGAGTGCGGTAAACCTCTACGATATGTGGAATTGTGTAGCGCGGAAACTTAAATAGTTACAGTTGCAACTAATTTACTTGCGATAATTACAGGTGTAGTCTTTTTGTGGTTATTTCTAATGGAAAGAGGGAAAAGGAAAATGGTATTTCGTAATAAATATCACCAATTGATTCAGGCTGATGACGGTATTCAATGGACATCATTCTAATGAGTATTCAAGACGATGTGTTAAAGCTTTTCAGGGAAGAAATACCCGGGTATTTGGATGAAAACTGGAAAGAGGTTCCTTTAGAACTCGACTCAGAACTATTTGATGTCCCCGGTGATGACCTCCACAGTGCTCTGACTCGATATGAGAAAGAGTTTAAAGTCGATTTATCATGTGTGAACTGGAAACCGTATTATCCGTGGCACAATTTGCCACTATTCACTAGATGGTTCAAAGCTAAATGGGAAGAAGTAGAAGGCACACGTTTACCTTTAACCGTAAGGATGTTTGCGGAGTCAGCAGAGGCGGGGAAATGGTTGTTTGAGATCTGGCCTGATGAACAAAAAGACGAGACCTGACGCTGTCAAAATCGGGTAGTAAATAAAAAGGATGCCGAAGTACCCTTTTAGCATTCGCTGAATTTACCCAACCAAGGCCAACAGGGTGTATGAATAATACATCATAAAGTCTAATGATATCATGATATTAGTACGACTAAAGATCGCATACAGTGGACATCTTTCTGATGAGAAATTATGAAGCTGAAGTTATTGAGTACATCATGAAGAATTACCCAATCAGGGAACGCTGGTTTAGACCTGGTCTTAGGCAGGTTACTAAAGAATGGACTCTGGAGGATGATTTTCAGTTTGTTCCGGAAGATGCATATGATTTTTTAGCTGATTTATTTGAACATTTTGATATTGAATATTCGAATTTTGATGGGAGGAATTATATTGAACAAGAATACCCTTTCTGGAAAAAAGAGCCTCCCGATATTGAGTTAAAACCTCTGACAGTTGGGATGATTATTGAGTCAGCAAAGGCCGGGAAATGGCTATATGATTGAATAGCTTTCTTGCCAATAAAAAGGGTGCCGAAGCACCCTTTTCGTATCAGCAGATTTTACCAGACGTAAGTCAGCAGGTTCTGCGAGTTTGGCACCATAAAGTCGACGGACATCATCACGGAAAGCGCGGTAATGGCGATGATGGAGAAACCGAACAGCTTGCGCGCCCAGACTTTGTCATCTTCCACTTTATAACCGCGCAGCGCCATGCCCAACCACCAGACGCTCACCGCCGCAGCAACAATCAGGTATTTATAACCTGCATAGCCGCCCAGGGTTAGCATCAGTGTGGCGATAGCAAATGCCACGATGTACAGCGTGATATGGTTTTTCGCGACTGAAATACCTTTCACCACCGGCAGTACCGGGATGTTGGCAGCCTGATAATCCTTAAAGCGGAAAATCGCAATCGCGTAAGAGTGCGGCATCTGCCACAGGCTGAAAATAGCCAGCAGAATCAGCGCACCGCTATCGAACTCACCGGTTACGGCGCAGTAGCCAATCACCGGTGGTGCTGCGCCGGAGAGTGAGCCAATCAGCGTGCCATAAACGGAATGGCGCTTCATGTACAGGCTATAGACGCCCACATAGACCACGAAGCCCATTACCCCCAGCCAGCAGGCCAGAGGGTTCGCGCCAAACCACAGCAGCATAAAACCAGCAATACCCAGCAGGGTGGCGTATACCAGCGAGACCGCAGGGGAAATCAGACCTTTAACCAGTACGCGGTTTTTGGTCCTCTCCATCTTCCTGTCGATATCCCTGTCGATGTAGTTGTTAAATACACAACCCGACGCCACAACCAGTGACACCCCAACCAGCGTGTAGATAAACAGGGGATAATCAATGCTGCCTTTCGAGGCCAGCAGGAATCCCCCAATCACCGAGATCAGGTTGCCAAAGATGATGCCTGGTTTCGTTACTTGCAGGTATTGCTTAAACATCATAATCGCCGCTCTTAGTGCATCATCATGTTGTAGTTAAGGTTCCACATAATCCAGATGGAGCCCACAACCAGGATGGCGATGATTAGCACAGTAAAGACAAAGGCCGTCATGTTCCAACCTTCATCAGATTTGCTATTCATGTGCAGGAAGCACACCAGGTGCACCAGAATCTGTACCACTGCCATTGCCAGAATAGTTCCCAGAATGACGGCCGGAGAGGCAGAACCTGTCATCACCATCCAGAACGGAATGACCGTCAGGATGATCGACAGGATAAAACCTGTCATGTAGGTTTTTACGCTGCCATGGGATGCGCCGCCGCTCTCGTTAGCATGACTCATTACATCGCCCCCATCAGATAAACAACAGTGAACACACAGATCCATACCACATCCAGGAAGTGCCAGAACAGGCTCAGGCACATGATGCGGGTACGGTTAGTACTGGTCAGGCCGCGACGAGCCACCTGCACCATCAGCACCGCCATCCAGATAAGACCGGAGGTGACGTGCAGACCGTGCGTGCCGACCAGCGCGAAGAACGCAGACAGGAAGCCGCTGCGATCCGGGCCCATACCGTTAACAATCAGGTGATGGAATTCATAGAGTTCCATCCCGATGAATCCGGCACCGAACAAGAAGGTCAACGCCAGCCAGGAAATAACCTGGCTCTTGTTGTTCTTGTACATAGCGATAGCCGCCATGCCGTAAGTAATGGAGCTGAATAACAGCAGGAATGTTTCAACCAGAACGAACGGCAGTTCAAAAATGTCCTTACCTGTTGGGCCACCTGCGGTGCCGTTCACCAGAACGGCATAGGTTGCAAACAGAATAGAGAACAGAATGCAGTCGCTCATCAGGTAGATCCAAAATCCGAAGATCTTGGTCTGGCCTGCATCGTGGTGCCCGTGTTCGTGCGCGTGGGCAGTCGCGTGCGTTAAAGTATCAGTTGCCATTTTTCAGCCCTGCCTTAGTAATCTCATCGAAATGCTGGTTTTCCAGTTTTTCGACTTCCGGGACCGGCACGTAGTAATCCACGTCTTCATCAAAGCTTTTCACAATCCAGCTGATGATCATGCCTGCGAAGCTTGCAATCGCCAGCCACCAGATATGCCAGATCATGGCGAAACCAAACAGTGTCGCGAAGGCGGTAATGACGATACCGGCACCGCTGTTCTTCGGCATATGAATTTCTTCATAGTGCGCAGGCTGCTTGTACGCTTCACCTTTTTCTTTCATTTCCCAGAAGGCATCACGCTCGTGAACGTGCGGCACAACGGCAAAGTTGTAGAACGGAGGTGGGGAAGAGGTTGCCCACTCCAGCGTACGGCCACCCCATGGGTCACCGGTCAGGTCACGGTTCTGCTCGCGGTCGCGAATAGAAACGTAAATCTGAATCAGCTGGCACAGGATACCCAGTGCAATCAGTGCAGCACCGCAGGCGGCAACGACCAGCATTGGATGGAACTGCGGGTCAATCTGCTGGCTGAGACGACGGGTCATCCCCATGAAGCCCAGCACGTACAGCGGCATAAATGCCACGAAGAAGCCGATGATCCAGAACCAGAATGCGCGTTTACCCCAGGTTTCGTTCAGCGTGAAGCCAAACGCTTTTGGCCACCAGTAGGTCATACCTGCGAAGCAGCCAAATACGACGCCGCCGATGATAACGTTATGGAAGTGCGCAATCAGGAACAGACTATTGTGCAGTACGAAGTCCGCACCCGGCACCGCCAACAGTACGCCGGTCATGCCGCCGACTGAGAAGGTCACGATAAAGCCAATTGTCCACAGCATCGCTGAGTGGAATACAATACGGCCCTGATACATAGTGAACAGCCAGTTGAAGATCTTCACCCCGGTCGGGATGGCGATAATCATGGTGGTAATACCGAAGAAGGCGTTTACGTTAGCGCCGGCACCCATGGTGAAGAAGTGGTGCAGCCAAACAACGAACGACAGAACGGTGATACACACGGTTGCCCACACCAGCGAGGTGTAACCAAACAGGCGTTTACGCGAGAAGGTTGCAGCGATTTCGGAGAATACCCCGAAGACCGGCAGAACCAGAATGTACACTTCCGGATGGCCCCAGGCCCAAATCAGGTTGATGTACATCATCATGTTGCCGCCCATATCGTTGGTAAAGAAATGGGTGCCCAGATAGCGATCCAGGGTCAGCAACGCGACGGTGACAGTCAGGATTGGGAAAGAAGCGATAATCAGGATGTTCGCACACAGAGACGCCCAACTGAATACCGGCATCTTGAACATGGTCATACCTGGCGCACGCATCTTAATGATGGTCACAAAGAAGTTGATACCGGTCAGCGTTGTACCAATACCGGACAACTGGACTGCCCATATCCAATAATCGACCCCGACGCTTGGACTGTACTCTATTCCCGAGAGCGGCGGATACGCCAGCCAACCGGTCTGAGCAAATTCACCTACGCCCAGAGACAGGTTAACCAGGATTACGCCGACAACGGTGAACCAGAAGCTCAGGTTGTTCAGGAATGGGAACGCAACGTCACGTGCGCCGATCTGCAGCGGAACCACCAGGTTCATCAGACCGATAACAAATGGCATTGCCACGAAGAAGATCATGATCACGCCGTGAGCCGTGAAGATCTGGTCGTAGTGGTAAGGAGGCAGGAAGCCCGCTTCACCTGCAGAAGCCAGCGCTTGCTGACTACGCATCATGATGGCGTCGGCAAAGCCACGAATCAACATGACGATTGCGACGATGACATACATGATGCCAAGGCGTTTGTGGTCAACCGAAGTCAGCCACTCTTTCCACAGGTAGGTCCACTTACCGAAGTAAGTGATTAGGCCCAGTAAGGCCGCACCACCGATGATAATGGCAGCGATCGTAACCATGACAATGGGTTCATGGAACGGCACTGCATCCAGCGTCAATTTTCCGAACATCGTATTCTTCCTCGGCCCCTTAGTGAGCGGATTCCGCGTGGCTCATGTCCATGCCTTCCATGCCTTCGTGTGCGTTGTGCTCACCTTCGGGTTGGGTCATGTCCATGCTCTTACCGTGAGCCATAAATTTGTTAATAACGTCTTTAAACAAATCGGGTTTCACGTTGGAGAAGTATTCCACCTGGTTGTATTCGCTTGGCACAGCCACTTTCTCGAACGCAGCCATGTCGCTCATGGTGTTCGTGGACTGTTTAGCTTTAGCAACCCATTGGTCGAATTCGGCGCGGTCCTTTGTTGCGATAGCCTTGAACTTCATGCCGGAGAAGCCTGGTCCGCTATAGCTTGCGGAGATACCATCATAAGTACCGACTTCGTTGGCGATCAGATGCAGTCGAGTCTGCATACCGGCCATGGCATAAATCTGGCTACCCAGACGCGGGATAAAGAAGGAGTTCATCACGGAGTTGGATGTCACTTTGAACTCAACCGGAGTATTCGCCGGGAAGGCGATTTCATTCACGGTAGCGATACCCTGTTCCGGATAGATGAAGAACCATTTCCAGTCCATGGAAACCACTTCGATGGTAATGGGCTTCTCGTCATGCGCCAGCGGTTTGCTTGGCTCAAGAGCGTGAGTGGTTTTCCAGGTCAGTACGGCAAGGAAAATGATGATTAAGATCGGCACCGTCCAGACCACAGCTTCCACTTTATTGGAGTGTGACCAGTTCGGGCTGTACTTCGCATCTTTATTGCTTGCACGATACTTCCAGGCAAAACCAACAGCCATCAAGATGGCAGGAATAACGACAATCAACATCAGGCCAAATGCCGTCAGTATCAGTGAACGTTGTTCCAGTCCAATCTGTCCTTTAGGGTCAAGCAGCGCAGAATTACAGCCACTGAGTAACGCAGTGCCTGCAATTAATGACAACCATCCCAAACTTTTATTGTATTTCCTGAGTCTCATTTAACGACCTCAATTCCACGGGACCGGGTGGCGTTTAAAGTGTGAGGGCATTTTACGGGAAGGTTACATTACTGTAAACATCCTTGGATCTGTGTTACTGGGTTCTGCCGTGCATGTCACATATGTTGCAATATATGTCGCTTTGACTTTAAGAACCTGTTGCGACATCACGTTATAACGAAAGCAGGCAGACGGGGGACAGGCTGAGGGCAATTGGTATAACCAATACTAAAATAAAACAATTGTTTAACAATTGATTATCAATAAAAAGACAAATGATGAACAAAAAATAAATCTGATTCGGCTGAATCGAGTAAGGAAAATAGAATTTATAAAAGGAGTCAATAATTTCCAAATTCTATGGCGCACAAAACAACAAATATTATTTTCATTAACTGCTGTTTATTTGGCCGTTATAATTACGCAAGGTGATTACAACGGCCAAATTAATGTGAAAAATTACATCAGACGTGTTTTTCGTAGTGCAAGATAGTCCAGTAACCCACCAAATACGACGCCACAGATGACGACCGCGACTGAGACTTCAAGCAGCCCCGCCAGGAAAGAGAAGTTGGTGTAATCCAGCGCGTTCATGGTGAGCAGCAACAGCCAAACAGCCAGCAAACAGCAGCCCGCTACTAGCGTCATCAAAGCCAGATTGTATGCCCCACGGAACTCTGTGCGTGGAATAAAACTCTCATTTTGCCAGCTATGTTCCAGCGTCTGGCGGCAAACCAGCAGCAGCAGGAGTCCAGGGATCGCGGCAAACACGGAAAACAGATAAAACGTTGGCCATCCGTGCGCTTCGACGAACCAACCTGCCACTGGGCCCACATAGACGCGACCAACAGCCGAAAGGGCAGAGAGCAGGGCAAACTGGGTTGCGGAGAACGATTTATTACACAGCGTCATTAATAAGGCGACAAACGCCGCCGTGCCCATCCCGCCACACAGGTTTTCAAAGAAGACGGCGGCCGCCATACTGAACATGTGTTTGTCAGTGATGGACAGTAGCCAGTAACCTGCATTTGACGCCCCCTGTAGGATGCCGAATATCAGCAATGCGCGGAACAGCGAAAGGCGCTGCATTAGGATCCCGCCATAGAGTGCGCCAACGATGGTTGCCAGCAGCCCCAGCGTTTTATTCACCACGCCGACTTCACCCGCATCAAATCCGACGCCGCGGATCAAAAAGGTGGTGGTCAGGCTCATAGCGAAGGCATCACCGAGCTTATACAGCACAATGAGCAGCAAAATCAGCCAGGCGTTGTTACGACCAAAAAAGTCACGCAGCGGCGCAGCAACCGCTTGTTCCAATGTTTTAGGCACTGGAATGGTGTCAGTGGGTTCGGGCGCTAACAGGGTGGCGATAATGCAGGGAATCAGTAGCGCGGCCATCAGCCAGTACATACCTTGCCAGCCGAGCCAGCGGTCGGCCATCCACAGTGCCAGCCCGCCGGAAACCAGCATCCCTAAACGATAGCCCAGCACGCTGATTGCTGCACCGGTACCGCGTTCTTCTGCCGGTAAAACGTCTGTTTTCCAGGCGTCAAAAACAATATCCTGCGACGCCGAACAAAATGCGATCACCACTGCGAGTGCCGCCATCCAGCGTAACTGCGTTCCAGGTTCCAGAAAACCCATCGCGGCGATGGATATAAGAAGCAATACCTGGGTAGTCAACAGCCAACCGCGACGACGACCTAAAAACGGTGGGGTATAGCGGTCCATTACCGGGGACCAGAGAAACTTAAATACGTAGGCCTGGCCGACCAGAGAAAAGAAACCGATAGTTTTCAGATCGATATTTTCGACCGTCATCCACGCCTGAAGCGTACCGGAGGTCAGGGCGAGCGGTAAACCGGAAGCAAAACCTAACACCAGCAGAATCGCTGATTTTGGTTGCTGAAAAATACGTAAATAGTGATTGGACATGGGCATTAAAAGCTGACCCGGCGAAATGCCGGGTCAGGGGGCTTAAATTAGCGAGCGTTCTGTTTGATGAAATCGTGAACGCTGGTGTCCTGGGACATATCAGCGATGGTGTCGGTCAAGACGCTGTTAACGGCATCAGCAATATTTTTGTTAGAGGCCTGGAATGCGCCTTCAACAGAGTAGCTTGCACGGTAGTTTTTGGTCATCTTGTTACCGTTGGCAGCCGTTGCAATAATGGCGATGTCTGCTTTGGTGGCGATGTTATAGCGCACGCTACCCTGAGACACGTCAGCGTAAAGCTGGCTTACGATGATTTGCAGGTTAACTGCACCGTTTGGACCCACCATATAACCGCGTGCAGTCATCTGTTTTTCCAGCACTTCTTGCAGCAGGAAGCGCAGATCGCGGGACGCGGTCAGAGTAACCAGTTGATTGTCGCGGGTGACTTTTGCCAGTGCCTGATCCTGACGCTGGTCGGCACCGTTGATGCTGACAGTCACGCCCATCAGACTCGGATCCTGCTGTGGCAGGGTAATTTTCGGCGATACGTTGATGGTAGTGGGCGGAGTTGCGCAGCCAGCCAACATAAACAGCGCGACTAAAGGAAAGAGGATTTTTTTAAACATGCCAGGGCTCTCAGCGAATCTAAATTGTATGGTTAGAGAAAATTCCCGCCATCATAACATCGCCAACGATGAGGGGAAGTGGGTAACGCATGTAAATTCATCATGTTGTTCGTTTTATGATTTTGTAGAGACCATAAACGGACTTTTTGCAATAAATCGAAGTGAGGATTCAGTAAACTTCATTCGTTTGGGTGAGAAAATCAGACAAGCGCTAATTATTTGTTGCTAAGGTGTAATGAAAACGGTAAAAGCGGCTAGTATTTAAAGGGATGGGTGACATCTCAGCGTTGTCGGAGGAAAAATTTCATGATGATTCGTGAGCAAATAGAAGAAAAATTAAGGGCAGCGTTCCAACCCGTGTTCCTCGAAGTTGTGGATGAAAGCTATCGTCACAATGTCCCGGCAGGTTCTGAAAGCCACTTTAAGGTTGTGCTGGTCAGCGATCGCTTTACAGGTGAACGTTTTCTTAATCGTCATCGGATGATTTACAGCACGTTAACGGCGGAGCTTTCCACAACCGTTCATGCCCTTGCCCTGCATACCTACACTATTAAGGAGTGGGAAGCATTGCAGGATACAATTTTTGCATCGCCTCCGTGTCGTGGGGCGGGAAGCATCGCGTAAAAACGGATTTGCAACAACCGACGCTTTTCCAGTATGTTGCTACAGAATATGTGAAAACGGCCTACGGGCCGTTTTGTTTTGTCTGAATTCTGCGTAGGTCGTCCAGTATTCAGACAAAAATTAGCCGGGAATTGTGAAAAAAGCCGCAGCAACGCGCAATAACCGTTCTCGACTCATAAAAGTGATGCCGCTATAATGCGCGTCTTATTTTTCGGAATGTCTTCGGGATGATTCTGACGACAGGGAATGTGATTGATTATGAGAACATCCCAGTTCCGCGAAGCCAACAACCTGTGCTTGCGGAGAAGAGTTGACCGAGCACTGTGATTTTTTGAGGTAACAAGATGCAAGTTTCAGTTGAAACCACTCAAGGCCTTGGCCGCCGTGTAACGATTACTATCGCTGCTGACAGCATCGAGACCGCTGTGAAAAGCGAGCTGGTCAACGTAGCGAAGAAAGTGCGTATTGACGGTTTCCGCAAAGGAAAAGTACCGATGAATGTTGTTGCTCAGCGTTATGGCGCGTCTGTTCGCCAGGACGTTCTGGGCGACCTGATGAGCCGCAACTTCGTTGACGCGATCATCAAAGAAAAAATCAATCCGGCTGGCGCACCGAACTACGTTCCGGGCGAATACAAACTGGGTGAAGATTTTACTTACGCGGTAGAGTTCGAAGTTTACCCGGAAGTTGAGCTGACTGGCCTGGAAGCAATCGAAGTTGAAAAACCGGTTGTTGAAGTTACTGACGCTGACGTTGACGTGATGCTGGACACCCTGCGTAAGCAGCAGGCAACCTGGAAAGACAAAGACGGCGCTGCTGATGCAGAAGACCGTGTAACCATCGACTTCACCGGCTCTGTAGACGGCGAAGAGTTCGAAGGCGGCAAAGCGTCTGACTTCGTACTGGCGATGGGCCAGGGTCGTATGATCCCGGGCTTTGAAGAAGGCGTTAAAGGCCACAAAGCTGGCGAAGAGTTCACCATCGACGTGACCTTCCCGGAAGAGTACCACGCTGAAAACCTGAAAGGTAAAGCCGCTAAATTCGTTATCAACCTGAAGAAAGTTGAAGAACGTGAACTGCCGGAACTGACCGAAGAATTCATCAAACGTTTCGGCGTTGAAGATGGTTCCGTAGCAGGCCTGCGCGCTGAAGTGCGTAAAAACATGGAGCGTGAGCTGAAAGGTGCTGTACGTAACCGTGTTAAGTCTCAGGCGATCGAAGGTCTGGTTAAAGCCAACGACATCGACGTTCCTGCTGCACTGATCGACAGCGAAATCGACGTTCTGCGTCGTCAGGCTGCACAGCGTTTCGGTGGCAACGAGAAGCAAGCTCTGGAACTGCCGCGTGAACTGTTCGAAGAACAGGCTAAGCGTCGCGTAGTTGTTGGTCTGCTGCTGGGCGAAGTGATTCGTACCAACGAACTGAAAGCTGACGAAGATCGCGTAAAAGGCCTGATCGAAGAAATGGCTTCTGCTTACGAAGATCCGAAAGAAGTTGTTGAGTTCTACAGCAAAAACAAAGAGCTGATGGACAACATGCGTAACGTCGCTCTGGAAGAGCAGGCTGTTGAAGCCGTTCTGGCGAAAGCGAAAGTGACTGAAAAAGCCACTTCCTTCAACGAACTGATGAACCAGCAGGCGTAATTCGTCGCTTTTTTAGCACGAATTTCATACGCAAGCCCGTCACCTTTTGGTGGCGGGCTTTTTTTTGTCACGCATTTTGCATGGGAAGGGTGCGAAAACAGCGTTTCAGTGTTAGCGTTACAACAAAAGATTGTTATGCTTGAATTATGGCGATGTCGTACCCATTACTGAGGGACTAGCTGATAATCCGTCCATAAGGTTACAATCAGCACAGCAGGTTTTTTCAAATTTTATCCAGGAGACGGAAATGTCATACAGCGGCGAACGAGATAACTTTGCACCCCATATGGCGCTGGTGCCGATGGTCATTGAACAGACCTCACGTGGTGAGCGCTCTTTTGATATCTATTCTCGTCTACTTAAGGAACGCGTCATTTTTCTGACCGGCCAGGTCGAAGACCATATGGCTAACCTGATCGTGGCGCAGATGCTGTTCCTGGAAGCAGAAAACCCGGAAAAAGATATCTACCTGTATATTAACTCCCCTGGTGGTGTGATTACTGCAGGGATGTCTATCTATGACACCATGCAGTTTATTAAGCCGGACGTCAGCACCATTTGTATGGGCCAGGCGGCCTCAATGGGCGCGTTCCTGCTGACTGCCGGGGCGAAAGGTAAACGTTTTTGCCTGCCTAACTCTCGCGTCATGATCCACCAGCCTCTGGGCGGCTACCAGGGTCAGGCAACGGATATTGAAATTCATGCCCGTGAAATCCTGAAGGTAAAAGGGCGCATGAACGAACTTATGGCGCATCATACGGGTCAATCTCTTGAGCAGATTGAACGTGATACCGAGCGCGATCGCTTCCTCTCCGCTTCTGAAGCGGTGGAGTACGGTCTGGTCGACTCGATTTTGACCCATCGTAATTAATGCCCAGGGCGCAGGTGTGCCGCTATAATTACCTGGAGCGGCACAACGCTGACTAGCGTCTTGCGCCTGAGAATGGCATTTGCGTCGTCGTGTGCGGCACAAAGAACAAAGAAGAGGTTTTGACCCATGACAGATAAACGCAAAGATGGCTCGGGCAAATTGTTGTACTGCTCTTTTTGCGGCAAAAGCCAGCATGAAGTGCGTAAGCTGATTGCCGGACCATCCGTGTATATCTGCGACGAATGTGTTGATTTATGTAACGACATCATTCGCGAAGAGATTAAGGAAGTAGCACCGCACCGTGAACGCAGTGCGCTGCCGACGCCACATGAAATTCGCAACCACCTGGACGATTACGTTATTGGCCAGGAACAGGCGAAGAAAGTGCTGGCGGTCGCGGTATACAACCATTACAAACGTCTGCGCAACGGCGACACCAGCAATGGCGTCGAGTTGGGTAAAAGTAACATCCTGCTGATTGGCCCGACGGGTTCTGGTAAAACGCTGTTGGCTGAAACGCTGGCGCGTCTGCTGGACGTTCCGTTCACCATGGCCGATGCCACCACCCTGACCGAAGCCGGTTATGTGGGTGAAGATGTTGAAAATATTATTCAGAAGCTGCTGCAGAAGTGCGATTACGACGTGCAGAAAGCGCAGCGCGGTATTGTCTATATCGATGAGATCGACAAGATTTCGCGTAAATCAGACAATCCGTCTATTACGCGTGACGTTTCCGGTGAAGGCGTACAGCAGGCGCTGTTGAAACTGATCGAAGGTACGGTTGCCGCCGTTCCGCCGCAGGGGGGTCGTAAACATCCTCAGCAGGAATTCCTGCAGGTTGATACCTCCAAGATCCTGTTTATCTGCGGTGGGGCATTTGCCGGTCTGGATAAAGTCATTGCTAACCGTGTTGAAACCGGCTCCGGCATTGGTTTTGGCGCAACGGTAAAAGCGCAGTCTGACAAAGCCAGCGAAGGTGAACTGCTGTCGCAGGTAGAACCGGAAGATCTGATTAAATTTGGTTTGATCCCTGAGTTCATCGGTCGTCTGCCGGTTGTGGCAACCCTGAGCGAACTGAGCGAAGAAGCGCTGATTCAGATCCTGAAAGAGCCGAAAAATGCCCTGACCAAGCAGTATCAGGCGCTGTTCAATCTTGAAGGTGTGGATCTGGAATTCCGCGAGGAAGCGCTGGATGCTATCGCCAGGAAAGCGATGATTCGTAAAACCGGTGCGCGTGGTTTGCGTTCTATCGTCGAAGCCGCGCTGCTCGACACCATGTACGATCTTCCTTCTATGGAAGACGTTGAAAAAGTGGTGATCGACGAGTCGGTGATTGGCGGTCAGAGCAAGCCGTTGCTGATTTACGGTAAGCCGGAAGCACAGCAGGCATCTGGCGAATAATTCATCAATTCATACAGACGTTTAACCAAAAAGGGGGGATTTTATCTCCCCTTTTATTTTTCCGTAAACATGGCGTTGAATGTGTGGGAAACATCCCCATATACTGACATACATGTTAAAGGTGGTGTGGAGCACAGTCGTACCACCTGATTACCTGGCGGAAACTAAACTAAGAGAGAGCTCTATGAATCCTGAGCGTTCTGAACGCATTGAAATCCCCGTATTGCCGTTGCGCGATGTGGTGGTTTATCCGCACATGGTCATACCCTTATTTGTAGGGCGGGAAAAATCTATCCGTTGTCTGGAAGCGGCTATGGACCATGATAAAAAAATCATGCTGGTCGCGCAGAAAGAAGCGTCAACGGATGAGCCGGGTGTAAACGATCTTTTCACCGTCGGGACCGTGGCCTCTATTTTGCAGATGCTGAAACTGCCTGACGGCACCGTAAAAGTGCTGGTCGAGGGGTTACAGCGCGCGCGTATTTCAGCGCTGTCTGACAACGGCGAGCATTTCTCTGCGAAAGCGGAGTACCTTGATTCGCCTGCTATTGATGAGCGCGAACAGGAAGTGCTGGTGCGTACCGCTATCAGCCAGTTCGAAGGCTATATCAAGCTGAATAAGAAAATCCCACCAGAAGTGCTGACGTCGCTGAACAGCATTGACGATCCTGCACGTCTGGCGGACACCATCGCAGCGCACATGCCGCTGAAGCTGGCTGACAAACAGTCCGTGCTGGAGATGTCCGACGTTAACGAACGTCTGGAATATCTGATGGCAATGATGGAATCTGAAATCGATCTGCTGCAGGTTGAGAAACGCATTCGCAACCGCGTGAAAAAGCAGATGGAGAAGTCCCAGCGTGAGTACTATCTGAACGAGCAGATGAAAGCGATTCAGAAAGAGCTCGGCGAGATGGACGATGCACCGGATGAAAATGAAGCGCTGAAGCGTAAGATCGACGCGGCGAAGATGCCGAAAGAGGCAAAAGAGAAAGCGGAAGCAGAGCTGCAGAAGCTGAAAATGATGTCTCCGATGTCGGCGGAAGCGACGGTGGTGCGTGGCTACATCGACTGGATGGTACAGGTTCCGTGGAATGCGCGTAGCAAGGTCAAAAAAGACCTGCGTCAGGCGCAGGAAATCCTCGATACCGACCATTATGGTCTGGAGCGCGTGAAAGACCGTATTCTTGAGTATCTTGCGGTCCAGAGCCGTGTGAACAAAATCAAGGGACCGATCCTGTGTCTGGTTGGACCGCCGGGGGTGGGTAAAACCTCTCTGGGTCAGTCCATCGCGAAAGCGACAGGGCGTAAATACATCCGTATGGCGCTTGGCGGCGTGCGTGATGAGGCTGAAATTCGTGGTCACCGCCGGACCTATATCGGTTCGATGCCGGGCAAACTGATCCAGAAAATGGCCAAAGTGGGCGTTAAAAACCCGCTGTTCCTGCTTGATGAGATCGACAAAATGTCTTCTGACATGCGTGGCGATCCGGCATCAGCACTGCTTGAGGTATTGGATCCAGAGCAGAACGTGGCGTTCAGCGATCACTACCTGGAAGTGGACTACGACCTCAGCGACGTCATGTTCGTTGCGACGTCGAACTCCATGAACATTCCGGCACCGTTGCTGGATCGTATGGAAGTGATTCGTCTGTCTGGCTATACCGAAGACGAGAAGCTGAACATTGCGAAACGTCATCTGTTGCCAAAACAGATTGAGCGTAATGCGCTGAAAAAAGGCGAACTGACGGTTGATGATAGCGCCATTGTGGGCATCATTCGTTACTACACCCGTGAAGCGGGCGTGCGTAGTCTGGAGCGCGAAATCTCCAAACTGTGCCGCAAAGCAGTTAAGCAATTGTTGCTCGATAAATCACTGAAACACATCGAGATCAATGGCGATAACCTGCACGACTACCTGGGCGTACAGCGCTTTGACTATGGCCGTGCGGATAACGAAAACCGCGTGGGTCAGGTGACCGGTCTGGCGTGGACGGAAGTGGGCGGCGATCTGCTGACCATTGAAACCGCCTGTGTTCCAGGTAAAGGCAAGCTGACTTACACCGGATCGCTCGGCGAAGTGATGCAGGAATCCATTCAGGCAGCACTGACCGTGGTGCGTGCGCGTGCGGAAAAACTGGGTATTAATCCGGACTTTTACGAAAAACGCGACATCCACGTTCACGTACCTGAAGGGGCAACGCCGAAAGATGGTCCAAGTGCGGGTATAGCGATGTGTACCGCGCTGGTTTCTTGTCTGACCGGTAACCCGGTTCGTGCCGATGTGGCGATGACTGGCGAGATCACCCTGCGTGGTCAGGTTCTGCCTATTGGTGGTTTGAAAGAGAAACTGCTGGCGGCGCACCGCGGCGGCATTAAAACGGTCTTAATTCCAGACGAAAACAAACGTGACCTGGAAGAGATTCCGGACAACGTCATTGCCGATCTTAATATTCACCCGGTGAAACGTATTGAGGAAGTTCTGACTCTTGCGTTACAAAATGAACCCTCTGGAATGCAGGTTGTGACGGCAAAATAGTGACCTCGCGCAAAGAGCATTAATAAAAACAGGGCTGGCAGGCCATTTCGGGCTTGCCAGCCTTTTTTTGTATAGCTAATTTAGATAACGGATTGGGCTTGCCATCATTATCGGGTGTTGTAAGGGCATGGCAGGCCTGATATAACTGCTGCGCGGTCGCACTTTGAAGGATTCTGGTGCGATATATATTATAAAGAGGAAGAGAAGAGTGAATAAATCTCAACTGATCGACAAAATTGCTGCAGGGGCTGATATCTCTAAAGCTGCGGCTGGACGTGCGTTAGATGCAATTATTGCTTCTGTTACCGAATCCCTGAAAGAAGGTGATGACGTAGCACTGGTAGGTTTTGGTACTTTTGCCGTTAAAGAGCGTGCTGCCCGTACTGGTCGCAACCCGCAAACAGGTAAAGAGATCACCATCGCCGCGGCTAAAGTACCGGGCTTCCGTGCAGGTAAAGCACTGAAAGACGCGGTAAACTAAGTGATTTCCCCTTTGGGGATGTGACTAAGTACAAGGGCGCATCAACCGATGTGCCTTTTTTATTTCCGATTCCGGTACTTTCTATGCGTTGTGGGCTGACAATTGCCCCTGTTTCTTGTCACAATAGGCCTTTGTGCGCAGCGTTCAGGAAACGCTATGCTGCGTGAAGCATATATACTCAAAATCCTTGCCGCCGTTGTTGTGTCAACGCGCAGGCGGCCTGAAGGGTAACGCGTATAGTCATCTACAGCGGAGTGTGGTTACACCATGATGGACAGCTTACGCACGGCTGCTAACAGTCTCGTGCTCAAGATTATTTTCGGTATCATTATCGTGTCGTTCATTTTGACCGGCGTGAGTGGTTACCTGATTGGCGGGGGCAATAACTACGCCGCCAAAGTGAATGGCCAGGAGATCAGCCGCGGGCAGTTCGAGAATGCGTTCAACAGCGAACGTAACCGCATGCAGCAACAGCTGGGCGATCAATATTCTGAGCTGGCGGCGAACGAAGGTTATATGAAAACGCTGCGTCAGCAGGTGCTGAATCGTCTTGTGGACGAAGCGCTGCTGGATCAGTACTCCCGTGAGCTTAAGCTCAACATTAGCGACGATCAGATTAAGCAGGCTATTTTCGCCACGCCGGCTTTCCAGGTTGACGGTAAATTTGATAACAACCGCTATAACGCGATTGTTAATCAGATGGGCATGACTGCCGATCAGTACGCGCAGGCATTGCGTAACCAGCTCACCACGCAACAGTTGATCAACGGCGTTGCCGGGACCGACTTCATGCTGAAGGGTGAAACGGACGAACTGGCTGCACTGGTTGCACAGCAACGTATCGTGCGTGAAGCGACGATTGATGTTAATGCTCTTGCCGCGAAGCAGTCGGTTACCGAGCAGGAAGTTGCCAGCTACTACGAGCAGAATAAAAACAACTTTATGACGCCGGAACAGTTCCGCGTGAGCTACATCAAGCTGGATGCTGCTGCTATGCAGGAGACGGCCAGCGATGCTGATATTCAGTCTTACTATGACCAGCATCAGGATCAGTTCACTCAGCCGCAGCGTAATCGCTACAGCATCATCCAGACCAAAACGGAAGATGAAGCAAAAGCGGTGCTTGATGCGCTGAACAAAGGCGGTGATTTTGCGACTCTGGCGAAAGAAAAATCTGCTGATATCATCTCTGCCCGTAACGGCGGTGATATGGGTTGGCTGGAAGACTCCACCACCCCAGATGAACTGAAAAATGCCGGTCTGAAAGAAAAAGGCCAGCTGTCAGGTGTGATTAAGTCTTCTGTTGGTTTCCTCGTGGCGCGTCTTGACGACGTACAGCCTGCGCAGGTTAAACCGCTGAGCGAAGCTCGTGACGACATTGCGGCGAAAGTGAAGCAGGAAAAAGCGCTGGATGCCTACTATGCGTTGCAGCAGAAAGTCAGCGATGCGGCCAGCAACGATAACGAATCTCTGGCGGGTGCGGAGCAGGCTGCAGGGATGAAAGCGGTTGAAACGGGCTGGTTTAGCCGTGACAGCCTGCCGGAAGAACTGAATTTCAAACCAGTCGCTGACATCATTTTCAATGGTGGTCTGGTTGGCGAAAACGGTACGCCGGGCAGTAACTCCGATATCATCACCGTGGATGGCGATCGCGCGTTTGTGCTGCGTATTAGCGAACACAAAGCCGAAGCCGTGAAGCCACTGGCTGAAGTGAAAGAGCAGGTAACTGCGCTCGTTAAGCACAATAAAGCAGAGCAGCAGGCGAAGCTTGATGCCGATAAACTGCTGGCGGATCTGAAAGCCGGTAAAGGCGATGAAGCGCTGAAAGCTGCGGGGCTGCGCTTTGGCGAGGCAAAAACGCTGAGCCGCACGGGCCAGGATCCGTTGAGTCAGGCGGCCTTTGGCCTGAGCCTGCCTGCGAAAGACAAACCGAGCTACGGTGTTGCGAACGATATGCAGGGTAACGTTGTACTGCTGGCGCTGGACGAAGTAAAAGCAGGCTCTATGCCAGAAGCACAGAAAAAAGCGATGGTTCAGGGGATTACTCAGAACAACGCGCAGATTGTCTTCGAAGCGCTGATGAGCAACCTGCGTAAAGCCGCAAAAATTAAAATCGGTGATGCGCTGGAACAGCAGCAATAACCGAGGCAGTTCGCAAAAAATTGCAAAAAGTTGTATCTACCAAAGGCCGCTTTCGCGGCCTTTTCCATTTCTGATATTTGCCATTTGTCTGCCGTTCATCCCCCCGCTATCGTGATTCCACTGTTAACAAACAAGGAGAAAACAGTATGAAACATGGAATCAAAGCCTTGCTTATCACTCTTTCATTGACCTGCGCCGGCATGGCCCAAACTGCGTTGGCGGCTGAGCCTGTCGCCAAAAGCCAGGCGACACAAACCAAAGCGGAAAACTCAGGGGCGGCACAAAGCAAAGCCACACTGCCCGCTAAAGCAAGCGACGATGAAGGCACCAGGGTAAGCATCAACAGCGCTTCTGCGGAGGATTTAGCGCGAGTCATGAATGGCGTAGGTCTGAAGAAAGCGCAGGCGATTGTCAGCTATCGTGAGGAGTACGGGCCATTTAAAACAGTCGATGATTTAAAGCAGGTGCCGGGGATGGGCAGCTCGCTGGTGGAACGTAACCTGGCAGTTTTAACACTTTAATAACTTGCACAGCGCTGAAAATTTGCCAGACTAGAGAGGTCATACCAGTTATGACCTCTCTACCCTAAAGTATGTTCTTATAAAAACAACGTAAGGTTTCTGCGCTATGCAAACACAAATCAAAGTTCGTGGTTTTCATCTTGATGTCTATCAGCACGTTAACAATGCCCGCTATCTTGAGTTTCTGGAAGAAGCCCGCTGGGATGGTCTGGAAAACAGCGACAGCTTTCAATGGATGACTGCACACCACATCGCTTTTGTGGTTGTTAACATCAATATCAACTACCGCCGTCCTGCCGTGCTGAGCGACCTGCTGACCATTACCAGCCAGGTGCAACAGCTAAATGGTAAAAGCGGGGTGTTAAACCAGACAATTACCCTGGAGCCGGAAGGGCAGGTGGTGGCAGATGCATTGATAACCTTCGTCTGTATTGATTTGAAAACGCAAAAAGCGCTGCCGCTGGAAGGGGAGTTACGCGAAAAACTGGAGCAGATGGTGCAGTAGCTCAACGTTGCCTGATGGCGCTTCGCTTATCAGGCCTACGGGCGATATTGTGTACGATGAATGCTGTCGGTAGGCCGGATAAGGCGTTTACGCCGCCATCCGGCACTATTCGCACTATTATTTCAGGTCGGTTTTCTGCTTCATTGCCGCCATCACTGCCGGTTTATCCGCCAGATAATGGTTCAGGCCGTTGGCACGCAGATTACACGCCGCACAGTGACCGCAACCGTCACCTTTGATGCCGTTATAGCAAGTTAGTGTTTCTTCGCGTACCAGGTCCAGCTTGCCCCAGTAATCAGCCAGCGCCCAGGTTTCGGCTTTATCGATCCACATCAGTGGGGTTTCAAAGCGAATATCTTTCGCCATTCCCAGACTGACGGCATGGTTCAGGGCTTTGACAAACTCATCGCGACAGTCCGGGTATCCAGAGAAATCCGTTTCACAAACGCCGGTAATGACCGCCTCTGCCTGCACCTGGTACGCGTAAATTGCTGCCAGCGTTAAGAACAGAATATTGCGTCCTGGCACAAAGGTATTGGGAATGCCGTTCGCATCCGGTTCGTAATCGGGTACCGGAATGTTATCGCGGGTCAGGCTGCTGACAGCCAGTTCGCTGAGCAGCGTGACATCAAGCACTTTGTGCGCACGTGCGCCAAGTTTTAAGGCCAGGTCACGTGCGACATCAATCTCAGCGCGATGGCGCTGACCATAATCAAAGGTCACGCAGTGCACTTCATCATACTGATGCAGCGCTTGCGCCAGACAAGTCGTGGAGTCCTGACCTCCACTGAATACAACAACGGCACGTTTCATGGCTTTTCCTGACAAATAACGAAACCCATATGGTAGCGCCTGGGCCTGGTGTCGACCAGCTTCTTCACGCTGAAGGGGGCGGTAACCAGGCCTCGGTGAACTCAAACCAGCCGCGAGGATTCAGGCGTACGCCGTTCACCCCTGGTGGCGCGCTGATGCGATAGTGATAATTGAACAGCGGCGTCAGGGTTGCGTCATGCATTAACGTGGCGAAAACCTGCTGTAAAGCCGCATGACGATCGTCCTCATCGGCCTGAATTTGCAAGGCATCCAGCGTGGTCTGCAGATGAGTATATGCGGGTGCATTCAGAACGTGTGACCAGAGTTGATCGCAGCGCAACCACTGTTCGAGAGTATATTCAGGTGCTTCACCAATCAGTCTGTCGCCCATCATCAGGTCGGCCTGGGCTAGGGGATGATTGCCATCCCAGTTTTTAGCATTATGAAAAATAAGCGTTAATTCACAGCCGAGCTGCGCCAGCGCCTGGCGAAGCTGTTCCGCCATCGCATGCAGTTCTACCGGCAGGTGATAAGCCAGCGTCAATTTTTCCGGCAACGCTACTACGTCCAGTTCATCCCATTGTGGGATCGTCCATCCTGGCAGCAGCGCATTGCTTGGCGTGATCAGATTTTCATCCACCTCAAGCGTTTGTAGCAGGGAAGAACGGTGAATGATATTGACCAGCCGACGGGCTTGCTGCGTATTCAGGCGTGCGCTTTTTCTGAGCGTGAGATAACAAAAACCGAGGCTAATCCCGCTGCTCACCTGGCTTAGCATGGGAAGTTCCTCTGGTTTACCTATCGCAATTTGTACCGGATGGCGACAGCTGGTGCCCAAATCCTGGGAGAAAAGCTGCGGGGTTATCCAGTATTCAATGGCTTTCAATAGCGGGTGACTCAGGTGGTAGTGATCGTGACTCTCGATGCGCACCAGCTCAGGGGTAAACAGCGTCAACCGGAACGGGCCGGTACCCACAAACGGATGGTCTGGATGCGCCAGGTGACTGCTGTAGCTTGCCAGACGATGCGCCAGCCAGAAGTCGGGGCGATGCAGAATAAAGGTCAGGCACTGGGGATGCGTCACTTCAATGCGCTTTACGCTGATAAACAGCTTATTTAATGCGGGTAGCGCTAACAGCTTCAGCAACTGTTGATGTAGCTGCGTGCTGCTGACCGCATCGCCGTTATGCCAGTACAGGGTGGAACGAATATAGAAATCCCAGCGCAGACCGTCGGTGGAGATATTCCAGTGGTGGGCCAAATCACCACAAGGGTGTTGCGTGTGACTGTCAAAACGTGTCAGACCAGAGAAAATTTGTCCGGCGAGGTGTTGTTCCGCGCGACCGGGCAGGAATCCAGGATGCAAAGGGTCAAGCTGGCGATAATAGGGGATACGCAGGGTTGGCGTGTCGTTTTGCCATTGACCGCCCATAAACGGCTGTAGCAGGGTTCTTAATTCTCCCGGTGCCAGCTGAGCCAGCTCCAGCACGCTGAGCTGTTCACCCTTTTGTAGCGCCTGTTCCATCATGGTGTTGCGCAGGGAATCCGGCGTCACCAAAAAGCGTAACAGCCCGCGTTTCCCGCGCCCCGACCGGGCATGCCATTCCAGCCAGCCAGCATCCTGCGCTTGCTTTAGCAGGGTGCGCACGTGGCGCTCGCTGCAAAAGCAGCGTTCAGCCAGTTCCCCGACGGTCACCGACTGCGGTTCGCCGTGCGAGGGTTGCCACAGGCGTTGGTACTGGTTCAGACGATTAAGCAGACGCATTGATACTTTATCCTTCTGGATGCCCGTTAACGGTTTTTGCGCAGATAAACCCGGAACAATTCATTTTATCTATTCACTATTACTTCCGTATATCTCAGGTGATACTGAATCACAAGTTAACCGCGTCACAGTGTGGAGAAAGAAATGGCTCGTCTGGCTGCATTTGATATGGATGGCACCCTTTTGATGCCGAATCACCACTTAGGTGATGAAACCCTTTCGACGCTGGCACGTCTGCGTGAACGTGATATCACCCTGACATTTGCCACCGGCCGCCATGTGCTGGAAATGCGCCATATTTTGGGTTCTATCTCGCTGGACGCCTTTTTAATCACCGGTAACGGGACGCGAATTCACTCGCTGGAAGGCGATGTATTGCATCGTCAGGATCTGGATCCCTCAGTCGCCGATATCGTATTGCACCAGCGGTGGGAAACGCAGGCCAGCATGCATGTCTTTAATGACAACGGCTGGTTCACCGGGCAAGAGATTCCGTCACTGTTGCAGGCGCATGTGTACAGCGGATTTCGTTACCAGATTGTGGATGTGAAGCGTATTCCTGCCCATCAGGTCACGAAAATCTGCTTCTGTGGCGATCATGACGATTTGGTTCGCCTGCGCATTCAGTTGAATGACGCGCTGGGCGAACAGGCGAATCTCTGTTTTTCTGCGATTGATTGCCTCGAAGTACTGCCGCTGGGCTGTAATAAAGGCTCTGCGCTGGCGGTACTGAGCGAGCACTTGGGTTATTCCATGGCTGACTGCATGGCGTTTGGCGATGCCATGAACGATCGCGAAATGTTAGGCAGCGTTGGGCGCGGCCTGATTATGGGTAACGCAATGCCGCAACTGATGGCTGAACTGCCGCATTTATCGGTGATTGGGCATTGCCGTAATCAGGCGGTGTCACACTTTTTGACGCATTGGCTGGACAATCCACATCTACCTTATTCCCCCGAATGAGAGATCCCTTCCAGCAAGCCAGACTTCACGTCTGGCTTTTTTTTGTCTGATCAGTGTGTATTCAGCAACAGGGATAGTTCCGCTTTCCACGGCGTTAAATCACCGATGTGCGCGTCAACCCACTGCGGGTTGTAGTAGGTTTCCAGGTAGCGTTCGCCGCTGTCGCACAGCAGCGTCACCAGCGACCCCGTTTCTCCGGCGTCGCGCATACGGGCGGCAAGTTGTAACGCTCCCCACATGTTGGTTCCGGTTGAGGCGCCCACTTTACGGCCTAGCTGCGTCTCCAGCCAGTGTGCGGTGGCAACGCTTGCGGCATCCGGAACGCGCAACATTTCATCGACCACATCAGGAATGAAAGAAGGCTCTACGCGTGGACGGCCAATGCCTTCAATTTTGCTGCCGACCGGACTGCGTAACGACGCATCGCGATCCTGCCAGTAAGGCAGAAAGACCGAGTTCTCTGGGTCTACCACCATCAGACGACTGTCGTAGCCCTGACAGCGAATATAGCGACCAATGGTTGCGGAGGTACCACCGGTTCCTGCGCTCATCACGATATGGCGAGGCACGGGATTGGGCTCGCACTGCATCTGGCGGAAGATACTGTCGGCAATATTGTTGTTACCACGCCAGTCAGTAGCGCGTTCAGCATAGGTGAACTGGTCCATATAATGCCCGTTCAGTTCACGTGCCAGCTGTTCAGAAGCCGCATAGATTTCGCAGGCGCTTTCCACGAAGTGGCAGCGACCGCCATAAAATTCAATCTGTTCAACTTTACGTTTCGCCGTACAGGAAGGCATGACGGCAATAAACGGCAGTCCAAGCAGGCGGGCGAAATAGGCTTCAGAAACCGCCGTTGAACCCGATGACGATTCAATAATCGTGGTGCCTTCTTTGATCCAGCCATTGCACAATCCGTACAGAAACAGTGAGCGCGCCAGACGATGCTTCAGGCTACCGGTTGGATGCGTGCTCTCATCTTTCAAATAGAGCTGAATACCCGGAAACGCCGGAAGCGACAGACGAATGAGATGCGTATCTGCAGAACGCTGATAATCCGCGTTGATTTCATTGATGGCGTTTTTAACCCAGGAGCTATTCATCATTAATAGATATCCGTTTGTCATTTTGTGCCCAGAATAGCGAAAAGCACGGAAAAAATTGTTGCCATTTAGCCTTTAAAATAGAATGTAAGGAGAAAATTCTTCTCTGTGGAGTGGATATGTTAGACAAAATTGACCGTAAGCTGCTTGGCCTACTGCAACAAGACTGCACCCTTTCTTTGCAGGCGTTAGCCGATGCCGTTAATCTGACGACCACCCCCTGCTGGAAACGGATCAAGCGGCTTGAGGATGACGGCATTCTGCTGGGCAAGGTTGCTCTGCTGGATCCGGAAAAATTGGGGCTGGGTTTAACCGCGTTTGTGCTGATTAAAACCCAGCATCACAGCAGCGAGTGGTACTGCCGCTTTGTCACCGAAGTGACAGGGATGCCGGAGGTGTTGGGTTTCTGGCGCATGGCTGGGGAGTACGACTACCTGATGCGGGTACAGGTTGCTGATATGAAACGCTATGATGATTTCTATAAGCGTCTGGTGAATAGCGTGCCGGGCCTGTCTGATGTCACCTCCAGTTTTGCGATGGAACAGATTAAATACACGACTGCTCTACCTATTGAATAACTCTCCCGGTGGTTATTGCCGGAAATCTTGTCAGGACATAACGCGTGCGATTATTTGCTCAATTAAGCTGGTACTTCCGCCGGGAGTGGCGTCGCTACCTCGGGGCGGTGGCCTTGCTTATCATCATCGCTATTCTTCAGCTTATCCCGCCAAAAGTGGTCGGTATCATCGTGGACGGTGTGACGACACAGAGTTTCACCACCGAGCGGCTGCTGATGTGGGTGGGAACCATTGCTCTGATCGCCGTGGTGGTTTATTTACTGCGCTATGTCTGGCGCGTGCTGCTGTTTGGCGCATCCTACCAACTGGCGGTTGAGCTGCGGGAAGATTATTACCGTCAGTTGAGTCGTCAGCATCCAGAGTTTTATCTGCGTCACCGCACGGGCGATCTGATGGCGCGTGCAACTAACGATGTTGACCGCGTGGTATTCGCCGCCGGGGAAGGCGTACTGACGCTGGTAGATTCGCTGGTCATGGGATGTGCGGTGTTGATCGTGATGTCTACGCAAATCAGTTGGGAGCTGACGCTGATCGCGCTACTGCCGATGCCGGTGATGGCGATAATGATCAAACGTTACGGCGATCGACTTCATAACCGCTTTAAGGTTGCGCAAGCAGCGTTCTCCAGCCTTAACGATCGTACTCAGGAAAGCCTGACCAGTATCCGTATGATTAAGGCTTTTGGTCTGGAAGACCGACAGTCGGCGCTATTTGCCGCAGATGCTAAAGATACCGGCAAGAAAAACTTGCGGGTCGCCCGCATTGACGCCCGTTTTGATCCCACGATTTATATCGCCATTGGTATGGCTAACCTGCTGGCTATCGCCGGGGGAAGCTGGATGGTGGTTCATGGTTCTCTGACCCTTGGTCAGTTAACCAGCTTTATGATGTATCTCGGGCTGATGATTTGGCCGATGCTGGCGCTGGCATGGATGTTTAACATCGTCGAGCGCGGCAGCGCCGCCTACAGCCGTATTCGCGCGATGCTGGCTGAAGCTCCCGTAGTGGATGATGGGACAGAACCCGTACCAGAAGGACGTGGTGAGTTAGCGGTGGCCATTCGCGAATTTTGCTACCCGCAAACGGCTCATCCGGTGCTGGAGAATGTGAATTTCCAGCTCAAACCCGGGCAAATGCTGGGCATTTGTGGCCCTACTGGGGCAGGGAAAAGTACCGTACTATCGCTGCTCCAGCGCCACTTCGATATCACTCATGGGGATGTGCGTTTTCATGATATTCCGTTAACGCGCTTGCAGCTGGATAGCTGGCGTAGCCGCCTGGCAGTGGTCAGCCAGACACCTTTCTTGTTTTCGGATACCGTCGCCAACAACATAGCGCTTGGACGCCCACAGGCCACACAGGAAGAGATCGAACATGTGGCGCGCCTCGCCAGCGTGCATGAGGATATTTTACGTCTTCCTCAGGGCTATGACACCGAAGTGGGTGAACGCGGCGTGATGCTGTCCGGTGGACAAAAACAGCGTATTTCTATCGCTCGTGCGCTGCTGCTGAATGCTGAAATCCTGATTCTTGACGATGCGCTGTCGGCGGTAGATGGTCGTACCGAGCATCAGATCCTGCATAACCTGCGTCAGTGGGGCGAAGGCAGAACCGTGATTATCAGCGCCCACCGTTTATCGGCTCTGACGGAAGCCAATGAAATTATCGTGATGCAGCACGGACATATTGCTCAGCGTGGCGAACACGATGCGCTGGTGCAGCAACCTGGCTGGTATCGTGATATGTACCGCTATCAGCAACTGGAAGCGGCATTGTCTGATGCGCCAGAAATAAACGAGGAGGCGGCTAATGCGTAGTTTTGGGCAACTATGGCCGACCCTGAAAAGGCTGCTGGCGTACGGCTCGCCGTGGCGAAAACAGCTGTCTATTGCTGTTGTCATGCTGTGGGTGGCGGCAGCGGCGGAAGTCAGCGGTCCGCTGCTGATTAGCTATTTTATCGATAACATGGTGGCGAAGAACAATCTGCCGCTGGCAATGGTCGCCGGGCTGGTGGCGGCATATGTCGGTCTGCAACTGTTGGCGGCGGGCCTGCATTACGCGCAGTCATTACTCTTTAACCAGGCTGCGGTTGGCGTAGTACAACAGTTACGCACCGACGTAATGGATGCCGCGCTGCGTCAGCCGCTCAGTGCTTTTGATACGCAACCTGTCGGGCAGCTTATTTCCCGGGTGACCAATGACACTGAAGTGATCCGCGATCTGTACGTGACGGTGGTTGCGACGGTACTGCGCAGTGCAGCCTTAATCGGCGCCATGCTGGTGGCGATGTTCAGCCTTGAGTGGCGGATGGCGCTGGTGGCGATGGCCATTTTCCCGGCGGTGCTGGTGGTGATGGTCATTTATCAGCGCTACAGCACCCCGATTGTGCGCCGGGTTCGCGCCTATCTGGCGGATATTAATGATGGCTTTAACGAAGTTATCAACGGCATGAGCGTTATCCAACAGTTCCGCCAGCAGGCGCGCTTTGGTGAGCGAATGGGCGAAGCCAGCCGTTCTCACTATATGGCGCGTATGCAGACTCTGCGCCTGGATGGATTTCTGCTGCGTCCGCTGCTGAGCCTGTTCTCGGCGCTGATCCTCTGCGGTTTGCTGATGTTGTTTAGCTTTACTTCTGGCAGCGCCATCGAGGTTGGCGTGCTGTACGCGTTTATCAGCTATCTTGGCCGTTTGAACGAGCCGCTGATTGAGTTGACGACTCAGCAATCGATGTTGCAGCAGGCAGTTGTCGCCGGTGAGCGAGTGTTCGAGCTGATGGACGGACCACGTCAGCGCTATGGTGACGATGATCGACCGCTGAAGAGCGGGGACATTGAGGTAGATTACGTTTCATTTGCCTATCGTGACGACAATCTGGTGCTGCAAAATATCAGCCTGTCCGTGCCATCGCGCAGTTTTGTGGCTTTGGTCGGACACACCGGTAGCGGCAAGAGTACGCTCGCCAGCCTGCTGATGGGGTACTACCCGCTGACGCAGGGTGAAATCCGTCTTGATGGACGGCCGTTGTCTTCACTGAGCCACGGTGCGTTGCGTCAGGGCATCGCGATGGTGCAGCAGGATCCGGTGGTGATGGCGGATACCTTCCTGGCAAACGTGACACTGGGTCGTGATATCTCCGAAGAACGGGTGTGGCGGGCGCTGGAGACGGTGCAACTGGCGGAACTGGCGCGCGGGCTGAGTGACGGTATTCATACCCGACTGGGCGAGCAGGGCAATAATTTATCCGTCGGGCAGAAACAGCTGCTGGCGCTGGCGCGTGTGCTGGTTGAAACGCCGCAGGTGCTGATTTTGGACGAAGCGACGGCCAGCATTGACTCCGGTACTGAACAAGCTATTCAGCAGGCGTTGGCTGCGGTGCGTGAGCACACCACGCTGGTGGTGATTGCGCATCGGTTATCCACTATTGTCGATGCTGACACCATTCTGGTACTGCACCGGGGGCAGGCTGTTGAACGCGGCACGCACCAGCAACTGCTTGCCGCACAGGGCCGCTACTGGCAAATGTATCAACTGCAACTGGCAGGCGAAGAGCTGGCGGCCAGCGCACATGAGGATTCAATTATCGCCTGATGGCGCTGCGTTTCTCAGGCCTGCAGCCAGTGTGGTTTCGTAGGCCAGAGAAAGCGGTTTTGCCGCCATCCTGCAATCAACAATCTGGTGCAAAAATGTAACGCACTATGCACCGTTATAGTGCGTTTTTTCTTTTTCTATCCTCGCCGTACCCCGTGCGGCTAAATCATCCCGCGTTTTCCATTCCTGGCACACCCCTTGCATTGTTCAGCATGTGTATCTGCAGCACTACTGAATTCTGACTGGAGGGGATCTATGAAGCTGGTTACCGTGGTAATCAAACCGTTCAAACTGGAAGACGTCCGTGAAGCATTGTCGTCTATTGGTATTCAGGGGCTGACCGTCACCGAAGTGAAGGGGTTTGGCCGACAAAAAGGTCATGCCGAGTTGTACCGGGGAGCTGAATACAGCGTCAACTTCCTACCCAAAGTGAAGATTGATGTGGCAATTGCTGATGACCAACTGGATGGCGTAATTGATGTCATCAGTAAGGCTGCCTACACCGGAAAAATTGGCGACGGCAAAATCTTCGTCGCCGAGCTACAACGCGTGATTCGTATTCGTACCGGCGAAGCCGACGAAGCCGCACTGTAACGTCTGGCACACAGTGATAGGAAACCAAAAAATGAAGATAGCAACGATGAAAACGGGTATTGCATCACTGGCGCTGCTGCCGGGACTGGCGATGGCGGCACCAGCGGTCGCGGATAAAGCCGATAACGCTTTTATGATGATCTGTACCGCGCTGGTGCTGTTTATGACCATCCCTGGCATTGCGCTGTTCTACGGCGGTTTAATTCGCGGTAAGAACGTGTTGTCGATGCTGACCCAGGTTACGGTGACATTTGCCCTGGTTTGTATTTTATGGGTGGTTTATGGCTACTCACTGGCCTTTGGCGAGGGGAATAATTTCTTCGGCAACTTCAACTGGGTATTGCTGAAGAATATCGCGCTGACGGCGGTCACGGGGAGCTTCTACCAGTACATTCACGTTGCTTTTCAGGGCTCGTTCGCCTGCATCACCGTGGGACTCATCGTCGGGGCACTGGCTGAACGTATTCGCTTCTCTGCGGTGCTGATTTTTGTGGTGGTGTGGTTAACGCTATCCTATATCCCTATTGCCCATATGGTCTGGGGCGGCGGCTTGCTGGCTTCCCATGGCGCACTGGATTTTGCAGGCGGCACGGTAGTACATATCAACGCCGCGATTGCCGGCCTGGTGGGTGCGTATCTGATTGGCAAACGCGTCGGTTTTGGTAAAGAAGCCTTTAAACCGCACAATCTGCCGATGGTCTTCACCGGTACCGCTATCCTTTACATTGGTTGGTTTGGCTTTAACGCTGGTTCTGCGGGTATGGCGAATGAAATCGCTGCACTGGCCTTCGTCAATACCGTGGTTGCTACTGCGGCCGCTATTCTCGGCTGGATCTTCGGCGAATGGGCGCTGCGTGGCAAACCGTCTCTGCTGGGCGCGTGTTCTGGCGCCATTGCCGGTCTGGTAGGCGTGACACCTGCCTGTGGCTATATCGGTGTCGGCGGTGCGCTGATTATCGGTGTCGTTGCGGGACTGGCTGGCCTGTGGGGCGTAACCATGCTGAAACGTTTTCTGCGCGTGGACGATCCGTGTGACGTGTTTGGCGTTCACGGCGTGTGCGGTATTGTCGGCTGTATCCTGACCGGCGTTTTCGCTGCCAGCTCTCTGGGTGGCGTGGGCTTTGCCGAGGGTGTGACCATGGGGCATCAGTTGCTGGTGCAACTGGAAAGCGTGGCGATCACCATTGTCTGGTCCGGTGTCGTGGCATTTATCGGCTATAAGCTGGCGGACATGACGGTAGGCCTGCGCGTACCGGAAGAGCAGGAGCGCGAAGGGTTGGATGTGAACAGCCACGGCGAGAACGCTTACAACGCCTGATGTTTCAATCCGCCGGATGGCGCTAAACGCTTATCCGGCCTACGACGATGTAGTCTGTAGGCCGGATAAGACATCAATTGCGATTACGCATGACTCCTTCCTGCACGGTAGAGGCGACCAGCACGCCGTCCTGGGTATAAAACTCCCCGCGAACAAAGCCCCGGGCACCGGAGGCCGAAGTACTCTCGACGTTATACAGCAGCCACTCATTGATATTGAACGGACGGTGGAACCACATGGAATGGTCAATGGTGGCGATCTGAATCCCTTTTTCCAGAAAACCAATGCCATACGGTTGTAAAGCAACAGGCAGGAAGTTCAGATCAGAGGCGTAACCAAGCAGATACTGATGAACACGCAGATCGTCCTGCAGCGTGCCGTTAGCACGGATCCACACCTGGCGAGTCGGGTTGGCAACGTGACCTTTTAACGGATTATGAAATTCCACTGGACGGACTTCCAGCGGGCGGTCGTTGATAAATTTTTCTTTCAACAGCGGCGGCAGCAGGTGAGCGACCGAACGGGCAATTTCCGTTTCTGATTTTAGCTCTTCAGGGCCAGGTGCTGCCGGCATCTCTTTTTGATGCTCAAACCCATCTTCTGGTGCCTGGAAAGAGGCGGTCATATAAAAAATGGGTTTGCCATTCTGGATCGCGGCAACGCGGCGGGCGCTGAAGCTGTTACCATCGCGCAGCACCTCGACATCATAGATGATGGGCTTTTGGCTATCGCCCGGACGTAAAAAATAGCTGTGGAAGGAGTGCACCAGACGCTCTTCCGGCACGGTCTCTTTCGCGGCGTACAACGCCTGACCGACAACCTGACCCCCAAAAACCTGACGTAACCCTAAGTCTTCACTTTGGCCCCGAAAGAGTCCTTCTTCAATTTTTTCCAGATTTAACAATGCCAGCAAATTTTTCAGTGCCAGACTCATACGTGCTCTCCAGGTAATAGCCTTCTCGCAGCGAGGTAGGCAGAGTATAACGCAATTTTGAAAGTGGTCCGATGGGTGCAATTGTCTGAATTACAGGCCTATTACAAGCAGAAATTGCTAATTTGTGCCACACTTAGTCATGTTATGTTTTTGTTAACCACTCTTCTGGCGAGGAAAGTTCTCGCTGGTGCATAGATGAGAAGGAGAATTTAATGAAACTCGTGCACATGGTAAGTGGTTTAGCGGTTGCGGTTGCTCTGGCGGCCTGTGCTGGTAAAAGTGCGGATATTCAAACACCTGCACCAAGTCCTAATACGTCAATTGCTGACACACAGTCAAAAATTCAACAGCCGAATGTGTCTGGTACGGTGTGGATCCGCCAGAAAGTTGCCTTACCGCCGGATGCCGTGCTGACCGTCACACTGTCAGATGCATCGCTTGCCGATGCACCGTCAAAAGTGCTGTCGCAAAAAGTTGTGCGTACCGAGGGTAAACAAGCGCCATTCAGCTTCGTGCTCCCGTTTAACCCGGCAGATATTCAGCCGAACGCCCGTATTCTGCTGAGTGCGGCGATTACGGTGAATGATAAACTGGTCTTTATTACTGATACCGTGCAGACGGTCATTAATCAGGGGGGGACAAAAGCTGACCTGACGCTGGTCCCTGTACAGCAAACGGCCGTTCCAGTACAGGCGAACGGTGGTGCCGCGACAACGGTACCGTCAACGTCACCCACGCAGGTGAATCCGTCTTCCGCAGTTCCTGCCCCGACACAGTACTAAGGGCATTCTAACCCTCTCCATCCGGAGGGGGTTAGTACACCCAGCGATAGCGCTGTAAATCGATTTGTCCACTCCCTGAAACCACAATACCTTCCGCCAGCAACGCCTGACGCTGTCGTTGCAGGTCTGGCCCCGTCAGCGAAATGGTACCATGGCGATTGACCACTCGATGCCAGGGTAGAGTGCTGCCTTCGGGTAGTCGCTTGAGTACACCGCCCACCTGACGTGCAGCGCGCGGTGAGCCAGCAAGCCTGGCGACATCGCCATAGGTGGTGACGAATCCTTCGGGGATTGAGGCAACGATTTGCCAGACGCGTTGAGGGAAAGAGTCTTGTATATCCATCGTTTATTCCTGCGCTAATCCTCCAGCATAATCCCGAATGACGAGGTAGTGAAGCTTCATTGCACAAGAAAACAGCATCCGATGCGTGATGGGTTGCAATTACAGGGTGCAGAAGTGATAATGCGCCTGCGCGTTGGTTAACAACGCTCTCAATGGGGGCTCTGTTGGTTCTCCCGCAACGCTACTCTGTTCACCAGGTCAGGTCCGGAAGGAAGCAGCCAGGGCAGATGACGTGTGTGCCGGGATGTAGCTGGCAGGGCCCCCACCCAATTCTGCCGTCCGGCAATCTCAGTTCTTCTCATCTTCTTTTCTTTGTCATCGTATTGTCATTTTATTGTCATCAAATGCTGTCAATGTGTTTCAGGGATGTTATTTGATGCTTTTGCCGCTGCCATCGCGCTGTAACGACATGGTCTTACATCCGGTGTGTTTTGGCTGACCACAAGGATTTTCTACGATGTCGACCGCAGTATTGAATGTCAAAATTGATGAGGCGCTAAAAGAAAAGCTGCGTCATTACGCTGAAGTGAATAATGAGAACCTAAGTATCTCGACGGAAAAATTGCTGCTTATCGCGTTTTCCGCCATTGAAGAGGCGGGAGTCTCCGCTGAGGATATTGATAGCCAGCATACGGAAGAATCCGTGGTTGAAGCACTGACTCCTAAAGAAATCAAAGCGCTGCGCAGATTACTGAAGAAGAAAAAATGAAACAACAACCGCTCTCAACCGCCTGTAATTATGGCGAAGCCTGTGAATTGCTACGTTCCGGTTATGTTAAACATGTTCGTTTGAGCTGGAATGTCGGCAGCGATGAGTTCTTTCGTATCGCTTCTGACTGGTGCGATGCCGGGGCGAAAATTAAGAAAGACGGCGAGAATTTTGTGATTTCCCTGAAGGGGTTCCCGGTTCCTCCTCAGCGGTAATATTGCCGGGACATCCTCGTCCATCACGCTATTCAAGGACGAGTCCTTTGACTCGTCGCTTAGATTATTTTGCGCATTTTCCCGTGACTTGCCTGTAAACGTAGGTTGTCCCAAATGGGTTGCAACGTCCGGAAAGCCGAGCGCATTGTGTCATCGGGCAGTGCGAAGGGCATACGCAAAAAGCGATCGAATGCGCCATCCAGGCCAAAACGCGTCCCGGTACCCATCTGAATACCTGCACTTTCGGCGCGGGTGGCAAACAACGTCGCCAGCGTATCGGGTAATTCAACCCAGAAAGAGAGCCCCCCCTGCGGTTGAGTAAACTGCCAATCCGGGAAATGTGTCTCCATCAGGTCATGGCACAGATCGCGCCGGGTGGTGAGCAATTGCCGTCTGTTGGGAAGAAAATCGGCCGCATTGTCCAGCAACCAACCCGTGGCAAGCTGTTCAAGTACTGGTGATCCTAAATCAAATGTGTCGCGAGTCTGTACCAGCGCAGCGATGGTACGCGACGAGGCCCGAATCCAGCCCAGACGTAACCCGCCCCAAAAACTTTTCCCCGCCGATCCCAGTAGGATTACCGGCGCATCGCGATTGAATGCAGCAAGTGGAGGCGGAGGCGGGGCGTCATACCACAGGTTTACCATGGTCTCATCGACCACCAGCGTGGTACGGGTTCTTTCCGCAATGTCCGCCACGACCTGGCGAGTTGCGGCGTCCATACAGCGTCCGGTCGGGTTGTGAAAGTCCGGCATCAGATAGGCCATTCTCGGGGCTGTTTGCGCGAGGGTGGCAACCAGACCCGCTGTATCCCAACCGTGCTCAGGCAGCGAAACGCCGACGGGGCGACATGACGCCCCTTGTATTGCTGCAATCGCCAGCGGATACGTGGGGTGATCGACCACTACGCGATCGCCGGGGCCGGTGAGTAAACGCAGGATCAGCGCCAGACCGCTGACTGCGCCGTTCACCACCATAATCTCATCGGGCTGCGTTGGGAGCCCGCGCTCGCAATAATGCCGGGCGATGGATTCACGCAAAACCGCCAGTCCCTGCGGCAGATACCCGGAGCTTAGCAAATGCTGCGGCATCGCAAACAGCGCTTGTTGGTAAGCCTGGTGAATTTCGGGACCGGCACTCAGCGCCGCCGTGGACAAATCCAGCGCTGTGCCGGTACTGGTTCGCGTCGGCACATGACGAATGTGTTCCGGCAGGATCACCCGTGAGCCGCTCCCATGACGGCTTTCCAGATATCCCTCCTCACGCAGTTGCGCCATGGCGCTGGCGATGGTAGTTCGGCTCACTTCCAGAACGGCAGCGAGCTCGCGTTCGCCGGGTAAGCGGGTATCCAGCGCCAATCGACCATCCAGGATCAGCAGGCGCAGTGCCTCTGCCAACTGTCGCCAGATAGGTGTACGCGAGGGGGTCTCCTGCCAGTGCCCAAGCAGGCGCTGCAGGGACTGGCTTCCATAACGGCGAGATGACATAGCAGTCCACTTTTTGAAAACTGGACATTAATCATAGTGCCAATTGCGGTGAAGATGAAAGCTATCTGAGAGGTGAGGAGAAAATTATGCTGCGTCGTTTACTTCAGCTGTTTATTGGGCTGACGCTGTACGGTGTGTCGACGGCGATGTTTGTACGTGCAGATTTAGGGGCTGACCCATGGAACGTATTTCACCTGGGCGTGGCAAATCTATTATCGATGAATATCGGCCTGGTGATCATCGCCGTGGGGGGACTGGTTCTGCTGGCATGGATACCACTGCGCCAGCGCCCCGGATTTGGCACTCTCAGCAATGTCATTATGATTGGTTTGGCGGCAGATGCCGCGCTGGCGGTGATCCCTGGATTTGAATCGCTACTGACGCGCAGTGGACTGCTGGTTGCGGCGGTGATCCTGAACGCGTTAGCCACCAGTCTGTACATTGGCGCCGGTTTTGGTGCGGGCCCACGTGACGGCTTGATGACCGGCATTCATGCGCGTACCGGCTGGCCAGTACGACGAATTCGCACCGCAATTGAAGTGTCAGTGCTGCTGATCGGCTGGCTGCTGGGGGGAACCGTCGGGGTTGGGACGGTGCTGTATGCGCTGGCTATCGGGCCGCTCATTCAGATTTGCCTGCCGTGGTTTCGCCATCAGCCGCAGTCGCGTATCCGCCCCAGGAATGCGCCTGGGGCACAATCGTCTGCTGGCGACTAAACTTAACCTCGACTGACGCGGCCGGAATCGGCTTGCCGCGCAGTACACTTCGGAGGTTTTTCTGATGAAGTATGTTGATGGCTTTGTGGTCGCCGTACCCGCTGAAAACAAGGAGGCGTACATTGCGATGGCGGCAAAAGCAGCTCCGCTTTTCAAGGAGTTCGGTGCATTGCGTGTGGTGGAGTGTTGGGCAGATGATGTTCCCGACGGTAAGTTGACCGATTTTCGTCTGGCGGTAAAAGCGCAGGATCATGAAGAAGTGGTATTCAGCTGGATTGAATACCCTTCCAAAGAAGTCCGCGATGCGGCGAACCAGAAGATGATGTCCGATCCCCGTATGAAGGAGTTTGGTGAATCTATGCCATTTGATAGCAAGCGAATGATCTACGGTGGATTCTCGCCCATTATGGAAGAGTGACGTGACTGGCTGTGCGGCGTGCCGCCAGCCATCTCAATACACGCCAGCGTCAGGCTAAAGTCGTTTTTCCGCCCACAGAATAAATTCCGCCTTTGGCAGTGCTTTGCTGTACAGCCAGCCCTGACCATACTGTACGCCATGTTGACGTAGCCAGCTTTCCTGATTCTCGGTCTCGATGCCTTCTGCCACCATTTCCAGCTTCAGCGTTTTGGCTATCTCGATAATATGTGGCGTGACGTTATTGTATTCCAGCGCATCAACAAACGATTTGTCTATCTTCAGGACGTCGACATCCAGATCCTGCAAATAGCTCAGGCTGGAATAGCCTGTACCAAAATCATCAATATAAATAGGGTGGCCAGCCTGGCGGTATTTGGCGATAAACGGTGCACTGTTTTTCGGGTCAGCAAATTCACGCTCAGTCAGTTCCAGGGCAATTTGTGCGGGTTTTAGTTGCCAGTGGTTAACCATGCGACTTAGCAGCGCCGGAAGCGTTTCGGACTTCAAATCGGCCGACTCAAGGTTGAGTGATATATGCTGTTGAGGGTGTTGATGTAGCCATTTCCCTAGATCCTCGAAGACGTTTTCAATAATCAAACGTGTGAGTGGTTCTGTCAGGCCGGTTTCTTCGGCCAGGGGGATAAAAATATCGGGTGAGAGATAGCTACCGTCAGCTTGTCGCCAGCGGGCCAGTGCTTCTGCACCCACAACCTTTCCTGTTTTGAGCGAAATAATGGGCTGGTAATGGACCTTGATAGCCCGGTTTTGAATGGCGTCTTGCAATTGGTGATGGGGGGACTGCAAGCGGCGCAAAATACGCAGAATAAAGAGGGCGGTGAGCAGGCCAATAATGAGCCCTGCCGGGAGCCAGATCAACGCCTGTCGGTGCCAGAATTTTTGCAAAGGTAATGCCGACGCCCAGCTTACGATAGTGATGCCCAGCTCGGGGAAAGGGCGAGAATTATAAATACTGCCCTCTTTTTGAAAATGGCTGATAGAACGGTCTTTTTGCAGATGATGTAACACGTCTAAAGGGAGATCTGCACTACTGGCCACCACGACGTTGCTTACTGTACCCACAATGGCGACTTCGATTGGCCATGAACCAAATGGGATGACATCAATGAACGATCCCGGATCGATCATCACGACATAATGTTCGCTGCCGAGCGCCGCCATAAAACGCTGTATTCCGAGGTCGTTTTGCGAAGTTAGCCAGGCGCGATAGCCATCGGGCGTGACTTTCATTGCCGGAGGAAATGCGACTGCCTGGCTTCTTTTTTCCAGGGATGAGCATTGCGGAACGTTATCTTTAAGGTACAGCACTTCCTGAATATTACGGTAACTGTATGACAAACGGCGCATTTCCAGCAAATGTTCGTCGCTGCATGGCACGCCCTGAAAGGTCTCGATACTGCGTAAGGCTTTTTTAGCTTGTTCGCCAACGCGTTCTGTACGCAATGCGACGCGTGTGGAGAACATATCGAGTTCATCGATAAATTTCGTTTCAACCTGACGATGCGCCAGCCACAGGCTTAAACCTACGGGGGCGAGGATGGAAAGAAACAGTACCCCTGTCACCAGGCTTATCAGATGTCGTGTTGTCACAGTGATATCCTTATTTACACAGCATAGGGAAAGTATATCTGAAAGCCGAAAAAGCTATTCGATTGGCATCATATATTTACGGCCACTAATCATCCCGTTTAATAACCCACAACGTAAATCGGGTTGTGATTCGTACAAGAGTGGTGTATTTTGTTGAGTATGTTATAACGTAACAAATTGAGGTTGCCATGAAACCGGATATCCACCCTTTTTATCGCCCGGTAGTGTTTCACGATACTAGCGCCAATGAATACTTTAAGGTCGGTTCGACGATCAAAACCGAACGCGAGATTGAGTTCGAGGGGCAAATGTACCCGTACGTAACGCTTGATATCTCGTCTAAGTCACATCCGTACTACACCGGTAAACAGAAAACCTTCGATAACGAAGGCAGCGCGGCTCGTTTCCAGAAACGTTTCGGCCACTTCATTGGCACTAAGCGAGGTTAAGATGCAGGTACTCAATTCACTTCGCAGCGCAAAGCAGCGGCACCCTGACTGCCAGATAGTCAAACGCAAAGGGCGTTTGTACGTTATCTGCAAAACGAATCCGCGTTTTAAAGCGGTACAGGGTCGTAAAAAAAGACGTTAGTCACTTTGCCAGCATTACAGGGACTGAAGTGCGTTCCCCTCGGGGGACGCACTTTTTTTGTGTGTGACAGGGCGTGATTACTGACTGGCCTGCGCGCGGGTTAGTGTGAAGACATCATAAAATGACAGTTCGCCTTTCCGCGTTATCATTTTTTGCAGTTGGGCCTTATGCTCACTGTCGACTTGGGGAGAGTGCAGGATAGTGTCGATGAGCGAAGGTGGCACAAAGCGCGTGTTGTACCATTCACCGTTATAGCAGACTCTGAAATCCAGTACGTCAATGTCTTCAAAGCGGTAACGTGGCGCAACGTCAAAAAAGAAAAAGGCGTTGAGTAAGGCGAACAGTACAACCAACAGCCATACCGAATCGACCAGCGTTTCTGATTGCAGCATAACCGCCAGCGTGGCAAAAAACGCAACATACATGCCGATAAATAGCCCAGGATGTTTACGAATAAAGCTGATGCTAAAGCGCGGTTTGTTGTCGCGCTTTTCACGAATATTTAAGTCGTCGATGGTTTCGGTAAGCAGGCGTTGTATTTCTGTCATCTCTTGCCTTCGTGAAGTCTGCAATAGTCAGGAGGGATCAGCCTATTTTAAAAGGGGATACCGTCTGAGAAAAGTAACAGATTAACCACAATTTAGCATAACAGTTACATATCAGATCACAGTGTTTTGATGATCCGTGCCGGATTGCCTCCGACGACGGTGTTTGCCGGAACGCTTTTAGTCACCACCGCCCCTGACGCCACAACCACGTTGTCGCCCAGTGTTACACCCGGATTTATTACTGCGCGACCACCGATCCAGACATTATTCCCGATGGTTACAGGTTTCCCTAGTTCAACCCCGCTGTTGCGTTCGTTAGCGTCCAGTGGATGAGTTGCCGTATAGATATGGACTCCCGGTGCCAACATACAGTTATCACCGATGTGGATTGGGCAGACATCAAGCATGACGCAGTCGAAGTTGGCGTAAAACGCTTTGCCGAGATAAATGTTATACCCGTAGTCGCAACGAAAAGAGGGCTCAATGTAAGCGCCTTCGCTTTGCCCCAACAGATCGCGCAAGATAGCCTGACGTTCACTCTGCGCATCGGGTGCGGTGGCATTGTATCGGTGGATGAGTTGGCGTGCGCGGAGACGGTCGTTGCGCAACGTTTCATCTGCCGGGCGATACAATTCGCCGGCGATCATCTTTTTCTTATCTTCACTCATTACGAACTTTCCCGTTTGCTGATAGGCCGTCACAGTACAGTAAAACGCAATGCAGGAAAGGGGAACGTTCCCGTTTTCTCACTGTGATCGTAATCACGTGATTTGAATTAAATAATGGTTGTTGGTACGGGAAATGGTCAGTCAGACAAACAAATGTTTCGCGATACCTGACTTAACCTCATGAGCAATTAACGAATAAATTTCCAAACAGATGTTGGGATCTTGTCGTAGAGCTTATTCATTGTCAATTCAGCAAGACGATGATCGGCGGCTGAGTAAAATACAGCCAGTTCATTGTCAGACAATTCATATTTATTTTTCTCAATAACACGTTCAAGCGTGTCAATTGTTTGACAGCGTCGCAGGCGCATCAAATAATCTGTTTTAGTTAATGGTTTATCGGACATAACTCTTACCTATGATTGTAATAATTTTTAACAAGACAAACTGACAGGATTAGCCCTGGTGGCATTGACAAAACAGCGAAACAGTCGATTACCTGACTTCCGCCATTTCTGCAGATCCTGCGTATTAATACCATAACTACTGAACAACATAAAAGTGTCATCCAGGTATTCATCAATCTGCGCGATCAGCTTATTGTCCTCATTGTACTTAATTTTATAATTAAGTGCGAAGGTTGCAATATGCTCTATCAGTTCATTGAGCTGCAAGCTGGTTGCGGAGGTAGGGTCATTTACCCAACCATGGTTGCTTTGTTCAAGGTTTGCAAGACAGTCATGATACAGGGTTTCGCAGAGAAATTTAAGCTGCGCGATATCATGTCTTTTCGGTGAGTATTCATCCATAACGCATCCCCTTCTTAGTGGTTTAGACTAACCGAACACCTTTCGGGATGGATACAACAAACGACCTGGAACTTGCCCGCGACTCCTGATGATTTAACTATAATCTACTCTAAAAAAGATTTCATCGTCATATCACGAAAAATTACAATTATGTAAAATTATGATGCAGTCCATTTTTACATTTTAACAGATAAATGCCGGTATTCGAAATGGAACAACTTCTTTATTCCCGGCCAATCATCACGTTATCTTGTTTAGGTTTAGCAACGAAAGGCGACAACCGACTCCGTGAACGAAAACTAGGAATAGTCTTAATATTTATTTAAGTAAATAATGGTTAGTGACGTTTTTTAAGAATGGCCTTTAAACTCACAAGGATTATATCGCTTATTTAAACAAGAGAAAATAAACGAAATCGCAATAAGCATTTTTTATGATTTTTTTCCAGAAAAAAGGCCGCTTGCGCGGCCTTATCTTTAGGAATGTATCAATGATGCTCAACTGAGTGGCTATGTTCAACATCTTCGTTCTTGCGGCTAAAGCGGCGGCGGACCACCACAAAGAACACCGGAACAAAGAAGATAGCCAATACGGTTGCGGTGACCATCCCGCCCATTACGCCAGTACCGACGGCGTTCTGTGCGCCACTACCTGCGCCGGAGCTGATAACCAGCGGCATTACGCCGAGGATAAAGGCTAACGATGTCATCAGAATCGGACGTAAACGCATACGAACTGCGTCCAACGTCGCTTCTACCAGGCCTTTACCTTCTTTATCCATCAAGTCTTTGGCGAATTCGACGATCAATATCGCGTTCTTCGCCGACAACCCAATGGTTGTGAGCAGGCCCACCTGGAAGTAAACGTCGTTGGTCAAACCACGGAACGTTGCCGCCAGCAGCGCACCGATAACCCCCAGCGGAACGACCAGCATAACGGAGAACGGAATTGACCAGCTCTCGTACAATGCCGCCAGACACAGGAAGACGACGATCAGTGAAATCGCATACAGGGCAGGTGCCTGGTTACCGGACAGCCGTTCCTGGTAGGACATGCCCGTCCAGTCATAGCCGATACCGGATGGCAGTTTGCTGGCCAGTTGCTCCATCATTGCCATCGCTTCACCGGTACTTTTACCCGGTGCGGCCTGGCCCAGGATTTCCATGGAAGGCAGACCGTTATAGCGTTCCAGACGCGGTGAACCATATTCCCAACGCGAGGAAGAGAACGCAGAGAACGGCACCATTTGTCCATCGCTACCACGGACATACCAGTTTCCAATATCTTCCGGCAACATACGGTATTTGGCTTCAGACATGACGTAAACTTTCTTAACACGACCACGGTCGATGAAGTCGTTTACGTAGCTTCCGCCCCATGCAGCGCCCAGCGTTGTATTAATGTCGCTAATGGAAACACCCAGAGCCTGCGCTTTTTCCTGATCGATATCGATCTTGAATTGCGGTGTATCTTCCAGACCGTTAGGACGTACGCCGACTAACAGATCAGGATGCTTCGCGACTTCACCAAACAGCTGGTTACGCGCCTGCGTCAGTTTCTCATGGCCCAGGCCTGCCTGGTCAATTAACTGGAAGTCGAAACCGGTAGCAGTACCCAATTCCACAATGGCCGGCAGGTTAAAGGCAAAGACCATGGCGTCTTTAATCTGCGAGAATGCACCCATCGCACGTTGAGTAATGGCCTCAACTTTGTTCTCTTCGCCCGGGCGTTCACTCCAGTCTTTCAGAGAGACGAATGCGATACCGGTGTTCTGACCACGACCCGCAAAACCGAAACCGTTAACGGCAAACACCGATTCAACGTTCGCTTTTTCTTTAGTCAGGTAGTAATCCGTCATTTCATCCAGCACCTTCTGGGTACGCTCTTGCGTTGCACCCGCTGGCAGCTGAGCCATTGACAGGAATACCCCCTGGTCTTCATCCGGCAGGAACGAACTTGGCAGACGAACGAACAGATAAGCCATGCCGACGACGATGATCAGATACAGCGCCAGGTAGCGACCGGTGCTGCGCAGAATACCGCCTACGCTATCGGTATAGTGATGCGTGCTCTTATCGAACATGCGGTTGAACCAACCGAAGAAGCCCGTTTTGCCTTCACCGTGATCGCCTTTAGCAATCGGTTTAAGCATTGTTGCACACAGGGCAGGGGTCAGAATCAACGCCACCAGTACAGACAACGCCATTGCGGAAACAATGGTGATGGAGAACTGACGGTAAATCGCACCGGTAGAACCCCCGAAGAAGGCCATTGGGATAAATACCGCTGACAGTACCATCGCGATACCCACCAATGCGCCCTGAATCTGGCCCATTGATTTACGCGTAGCTTCTTTCGGTGGTAGCCCTTCTTCGGCCATGACACGTTCAACGTTCTCGACCACCACGATGGCGTCATCCACCAACAGGCCGATGGCGAGCACCATCCCGAACATCGTTAGCGTGTTTATCGAGAAGCCGAAAATTGCCAGCACAGCAAAAGTACCCAACAAGACGACCGGGACGGCGATGGTCGGAATCAACGTCGCGCGGAAATTCTGCAGGAACAGATACATAACCAGGAACACGAGGATGATTGCTTCTGCCAGTGTCTTCACAACTTCGTGAATAGAGATTTTCACGAACGGTGTTGTGTCATACGGATAAACAATTTTCAGGCCTGACGGGAAGAACGGTTCCATCTTCACCAGTTCGGCGCGGATAGCCGCTGCAGTATCCAGGGCGTTCGCACCGGTAGCCAATTTGATACCCAGACCAGACGCCGGTTTGCCGTTGAATTTCGCAATGATGTCGTAGTTTTCACCACCCAGTTCAATCTTCGCTACATCGCGCAGACGAACCTGGGAGCCATCCTGGTTCACTTTCAGCAGAATTTTGCCGAATTCGTCGGTGGAGGTCAGACGCGTCTGAGCAATGATAGAGGCGTTCAGTTGCTGGCCTTTCACGGGTGGCGTACCACCAAGCTGACCGGCTGCAACCTGGGCGTTCTGCGCTTTAATCGCGGAAATCACATCTACCGGCGTAAGCTGGTATTTGTTCAGTTCGGTTGGGTCCATCCAGATACGCATCGCGTACTGTGAACCGAACAGCTGAACGTCACCGACGCCTGAAGTACGGCTGATGCTGTCTTTCATGTTAGCGGCGACGTAATCCGAGATATCTTCCTGCGTCATGGTGCCATCGGTGTTGATAACGCCGACAACCATCAGGAAGCTACTGGATGACTTCTCAACGCTAACCCCTTGCTGCTGTACTTCCTGCGGCAGCAGCGGCATCGCCAGCTGCAGTTTGTTCTGCACCTGTACCTGTGCGATATCCGCATCAGTACCAGACTGGAAGGTCAGGGTGATCTGCACGGTACCCGTGGAGTCACTGTTAGAGGACATGTACATCAGGTTATCGATACCGTTCATATTCTGTTCGATAACCTGCGTAACAGTATCCTGTACTGTTTTGGCATCAGCGCCAGGGTAGGTCGCGGAGATCGTCACTGCCGGAGGTGCAATAGTAGGATATTGCGCTACCGGCAATTTGAGGATCGCGAGCCCCCCTGCCAACATGATGATAATGGCGATCACCCACGCAAATATGGGGCGATCGATAAAGAAATTAGGCATGTCTTAACGGCTCCTGTTTAAGTTAAGACTTGGACTGTTCAGGCTGGCTACCGCTTGCGGCTGGCTGGTTATTATCCGCGGTGACTTCCTGCGCTTTAACCTGAGCGCCAGGACGAACTTTCTGCAGCCCACTTACAATCACGCGGTCGCCCGGCTTAAGTCCTTCAGTGACTAACCATTTGTCGCCAATTGCTTGTGCTGCCACAATTTGACGCGTTTCAACTTTGTCATCAGCACCGATAACTAATGCACTGGCATCGCCACGCGGTGTACGGGTAACGCCTTGCTGTGGAACCAGTATCGCCGTTGGGTTTGTCCCTTCTTCCAGACGCGCACGGACGAACATGCCCGGCAGTAGGGTGTGATCCGGGTTCGGGAAGATTGCGCGTAACGTAATTGACCCAGTGGTTTGATCAACCGTCACATCCGAAAACTCCAGCGTACCGGACTGCGGGAATTTAATACCGTCGCTGGTGACCAGTTCGACTTTTGCTTTACCGTTCTCTTGCTTCAGCGTGCCATTGGCCAACTCTTGTTTCAGGCGCAGGAAATCGTTACTGGACTGCGTCACATCAACATAGATGGGATCCAACTGCTGAACGGTCGCCAGTGCGGTCGCCTGACCGTTTTGCACCAGTGCACCTTCAGTAACAGATGACTTACCAATGCGGCCGCTGATTGGTGACGTGACTTTGGTATAGGCCAGATTAATACGTGCGGTTTCTACCGCGGCTTTCGCAGCGACAACAGCAGCGTTCGCCTGTTGTGCATCTGCCTGCGCGCTATCGTAGTCCTGTTGACTGATGTACTTCGTACCTAACAGTTTCTGATAACGTTTAACCGTCAGTTGAGCGATATTTGCCGCTGCTTGTGCTTTGGCCAGATCGCCTTTCGCACTTTCGTACGCGGCTTGGTAAGTAGCAGGATCAATCTGATAGAGAGACACACCTGCTTCAATGTCGCCGCCTTCGGTAAAGTTACGTTTCAGGATAATACCGCTGACCTGAGGGCGAACTTCCGCAATGCGAAAAGCACTGGTGCGACCTGGGAGTTCAGTTGTGATCTGTAGAGGTTCAGTTTTGAGCGTCACAACTCCAACTTCTGGCATCTGCTGGCCCCCTTGTTGGGCCTGTTTGTCGTCACATCCTGTTAGCGCTAAGCTGCCTGAGAGCATCAGAACGACTGCCAGAGGCGTTAACCCTCTGTTTTTGTTCATATGTAAACCTCGAGTGTCCGATTTCAAATTGATCAATGGCTTAAAGCCCATAAACCCATTGCTGCGTTTATATTATCGTCGTGCTATGGTACATACATTCACAAATGTATGTAAATCTAACACCTGTAAATTCACTGACATATGGCACGAAAAACCAAACAACAAGCACAGGAAACACGGCAGCACATTCTGGATGTTGCTCTGCGTTTGTTTTCGCAGCAAGGGGTATCATCCACCTCGCTGGCGGAGATCGCAAAAGCCGCTGGTGTAACGCGCGGTGCAATCTATTGGCATTTCAAAAACAAATCGGATTTATTCAGTGAAATCTGGGAGCTAGCAAAACCTAACATTGATGAGTTAGAGACTGAGTATCAGGCAAAATTCCCTGACGATCCACTATCAGTATTAAGAGAAATTTTAATTTACGTTCTTGAAACTACCGTGACAGAAGAACGCCGACGTTTATTGATGGAGATTATATTCCACAAATGCGAATTTGTCGGGGAAATAGCATCAGTTCAGTTAGTCGAACGTAGCCTGTGTCTGGAAAACTATGACCGTATAGAAAAAACGTTACGCCACTGTATGGATGTCAACATGCTGCCGGAAAATCTGAACACACGTCGGGTAGCGGTGATAATGCGTAGCTATATTTCCGGAATCATGGAGAACTGGTTATTTGCCCCTGAATCATTTGATCTGAAGAATGAGGCTCGCCACTACGTGGCGGTGTTGCTGGAGATGTGCCTGCTTTGTCCAACCTTGCGCCTGCAGACAGGGGAAATACGCTAACCTACCATTTCTGCACCAGGAATTCTCCTGGTCATTTTGCCTCCTGCTATTCTGCCGGTCACAGCCGTGATATTCTTGCCGCTTGACTATTTCCGGTCACTTTCCCGGTTCAGAAACATTCATTCTCATGACTATGTTGCAGCTCTATAAACGTTCACAGCATGTAATTGCTATTAGCATTCTTTTCTTCATTCTATTGCTATCCTGCCAGTCATCTGCATTTGCGCGGGCGCAACAGGGTGGTGAACTGCCGACGAAAGCGGATATCCAGAGCCAGTTAGACACGCTGAGTAAACAAAAAGATCTCTCCGCGCAGGATAAGCTGGTCCAACAGGATCTCATCGATACCGTCGCCACGCTGGATAAAATCGATCGCGTAAAAGATGAGACCGTACAGCTTCGTCAGAAAGTGGCTCAGGCGCCGGAAAAAATGCGCCAGGCAACGGATGCGTTGAATTCACTCAGCGATGTCGATAATGACGATGAAACGCGGAAAACGCTGAGCACGCTCTCTCTGCGCCAGCTTGAATCTCGTGTCGCCCAGGTGTTGGACGATCTGCAAAGTGCGCAAAACGACCTTGCAGCCTACAACAGTCAGTTGGTCTCGCTGCAAACGCAGCCAGAGCGCGTGCAAAATGCGATGTACACCGCATCACAGCAAATGCAGCAAATCCGCAATCGCCTGGATGGGACTAATGTGGGTGAGGCGGCATTACGCCCCAGTCAACAGGTGTTGCTGCAGGCGCAGCAAGCGTTGCTGAGCGCGCAGATCGATCAACAGCGTAAGAGTCTGGAAGGCAACACTGTTTTGCAGGATACCTTGCAGAAACAGCGTGATTATGTGACGGCGAATACGAATCGTCTCGAACATCAGCTTCAGTTGCTGCAGGAAGCGGTGAACAGCAAACGTCTGACGCTAACCGAAAAGACGGCGCAGGAAGCAGTCACGCCTGACGAAGCGGCCCGTATCCAGACCAACCCGCTAGTTAAGCAAGAACTTGATATTAACCATCAACTCAGCCAGCGTCTGATTGCCGCGACCGAAAACGGCAACAGCCTGATGCAGCAAAATATTAAAGTCAAAAACTGGCTTGACCGCGCGCTGCAATCCGAACGCAACATTAAAGAACAGATCGCCGTTCTGAAAGGCAGTCTGCTGCTGTCGCGTATTCTGTATCAGCAACAACAAACGCTGCCGTCGGCGGATGAACTTGCCGATATGACCAACCGGATCGCCGACTTGCGTCTGGAGCAGTTCGAGGTCAACCAACAGCGCGACGCCCTGTTCCAGAATGATGCGTTTGTCGCCAAACTGGAAGAAGGGCACAGCAACGAAGTTAACGGCGAAGTCCATGATGCCTTACTGCAGGTCGTGGATATGCGTCGTGAACTGTTGGATCAGCTGAATAAGCAACTGGGTAACCAGCTGATGATGGCGATTAACCTGCAAATTAACCAGCAGCAGTTAATGAGCGTGTCGAAAAACCTGAAAGGGATCCTCACGCAGCAGATCTTCTGGGTTAACAGTAACCGTCCGATGGACTGGGACTGGATCAAAGCGTTCCCGCAAACGCTTAAAGACCAGTTTAAGTCGATGAAAATCACGGTGAACTGGGAAAAAGCGTGGCCCGCAGTGTTTATTGCGTTCCTGGCGGGGTTGCCGCTGCTGCTCATTGCCGGGCTCATCCGCTGGCGTCTGAAATGGCTGAAAGAGTATCAGGCGAAATTAGCCGCCGCGGTGGGTAACCTGCGTAATGATAGTCAGCTCAACACGCCAAAATCGATTCTGATCGATCTCATCAGAGCCTTGCCGGCGTGCCTGATTATCCTCGCGATAGGTCTGATTTTGTTGACTATGCAGTTGAATATCAGCGACCTGCTGTGGGCGTTCAGCAAGAAGATGACCGTCTTCTGGCTGGTGTTTGGTTTGTGCTGGAAGGTGCTGGAAAAAGATGGCGTGGCGATTCGTCATTTTGGCATGCCTGCGAAACAGACCAGCCACTGGCGTCGCCAGATTGTGCGCATCAGCCTCGCGCTGTTGCCGTTGAACTTCTGGTCGGTTATTGCTGAGCTGTCGCCGCTCAACCTGATGGACGATGTGCTGGGTCAGGTGGTCATTTTCCTCAACCTGCTGCTGATCGCCTTCCTGGTATGGCCAATGTGCCGCGAAAGCTGGCGCGATAAAGAGTCGCATGGTCTGCGTCTGGTGACGATTACCGTGTTGTCTATTATCCCGATAGCATTAATGGTGCTGACGGCAACCGGCTATTTCTACACCACGCTGCGCCTGGCGGGACGCTGGATTGAAACGGTTTATCTGGTCATTCTCTGGAACCTGCTGTACCAGACTGTGCTGCGTGGATTGAGCGTCGCGGCGCGTCGTATCGCCTGGCGTCGTGCGCTGGCGCGTCGTCAGAACCTGGTGAAAGAAGGGGCGGAGGGCGCAGAGCCGCAGGAAGAGCCGACCATCGCGCTGGAGCAGGTTAACCAGCAAACGCTGCGTATCACCATGCTGGTGATGATTGCCCTGTTTGGTGTCCTGTTCTGGGCCATTTGGTCTGATCTGATCACCGTGTTCAGCTATCTCGACAGCATTACGCTCTGGCATTACAACGGCACCGAAGCGGGGGCGGCGGTGGTGAAAGACGTCACCATGGGCAGCCTGTTGTTTGCGATTATTGCCTCAATGGTGGCGTGGGCGTTGATCCGCAACTTACCTGGTCTGCTCGAAGTGCTGGTGCTGTCGCGACTCAAAATGCGCCAGGGCGCATCGTATGCCATCACCACGATCCTCAATTACGCGATTATAGCTATCGGGGCAATGACAGTCTTCGGATCGCTCGGCGTATCGTGGGACAAACTCCAGTGGCTGGCAGCGGCCCTGTCGGTTGGTCTGGGTTTTGGCTTACAGGAAATCTTCGGTAACTTTGTTTCCGGCCTGATTATTCTGTTTGAACGCCCGGTCCGCATCGGCGATACGGTTACTATCGGTACGTTCTCAGGAACGGTCAGCAAGATCCGAATTCGTGCTACCACCATTACCGACTTCGATCGCAAAGAGGTGATCATCCCGAACAAAGCATTCGTGACGGAACGTTTGATCAACTGGTCGCTCTCTGATACCACCACGCGTCTGGTGATCCGCATTGGCGTGGCCTATGGTTCTGATCTGGACAAAGTGAAGAAAGTGCTGCTGCAGGCGGCGATGGAGCACCCGAAAGTGATGCACGATCCGGAGCCGGCAGTGTTCTTTACCGCTTTCGGTGCCAGCACGCTGGATCATGAACTGCGTTTATACGTGCGTGAACTGCGCGATCGTAGCCACACGGTTGATGAACTTAACCGTGCGGTCGATCGTTTGTGCCGTGAAAACGACATTGATATTGCCTTTAACCAACTCGAAGTACATCTGCATAATGCCAAAGGTGACACAGTGACAGAGGTTAAGCGTGACATCATCAAAGGCGACGACCCGACGCCTTCGGTAGGTTAATAGAAAAGCTCATCAGGCCTGCGAGCTTCGATTCATTCGTAGGCCTGATAAGTGCAACGCTATCAGGCATTTCAGCTATAGCGCGTTTTTTGAAGATGAGAGCTGTTTCTTTTCGTAATCCCGTTTAACAATCTCCAGCGCCTTCAGCACAGTCTCAGGCGCAACCTGATTCTCTTCAAGCAAAACAATCAAATCGACGGCCAGTTTGACCTCGTCCGGGGCGTTCTCTAATGACATAAATTCTCCGGGATTAACGGGTTAAACGCGCCAGCACGTTTTCTATTCTCGCCAGTGCATGGCGACAGCGCGCCAGTCGCGCCTCGAATGCTTCTACTTCACGATGCAGTTTTTGCTGTTCTTCAAAACCCGTTGACTGAGCCAGACGCTCTTTGCGTTCACGCGTCATTTCCACCAGTCGGCGTTCAAACTCCTGGTGTTGAACCCGCTTGCGCTGCCAGCGCGCCAGGCCTGGAGATGCGTTGTCCCACTCACGGAGCGACCAGCTGGCAGTTTCACGCGAAATCGCCTCTAACTGTGAGGCAAGGTGTTCCGCCAGCCAGCTAATTTGTGGCAGTTGTTGCTGTTCGACTGCACGGCGCAAGGCGACGAGATTATCTTCAGCTTCATCCAGACAGGCCTGCAGCAACGTGCTGCGAGTGTGAAACAGATGCCTGTCAAAGCGGGCGCTCAGCGTGGCGTGATGTGCCAACGGGGCACAACGCTGCCGCAGGCGGTTAAGCTGGTTTTCAAGCGTCTGTAGCAGCATGACGGTTTTCACGACAACACTCCGATGAAAATGAGAACTGTTATGCTAAAGTAGCGATTCTCTGTGTTAAGTACTGATATTATGCAACGCATTATTCTAATCATCATTGGCTGGATAGCGGTAGTGTTAGGCACGCTGGGCGTTGTATTGCCGTTGCTGCCCACGACGCCATTTATCCTGCTGGCCGCCTGGTGCTTTGCCCGCTCATCGCCGCGCTTTCACGACTGGCTGCTGTACCGTTCGTGGTTCGGCGGGTATCTGCGTCACTGGCAAAAACACCGCGCGATGCCGCCTGGAGCGAAGCCGCGCGCGATTTTGTTGATCCTGGTGACATTTGCTATTTCACTCTGGCTGGTCAATATGATGTGGGTGCGCGGTCTGCTGCTGGTTATTCTCGCCTGTTTACTGATTTTTATGTGGCGGATCCCGGTGATTGATGAAAAACAACAAAAGCAGTAAAGCGCAATAATCGCTGTTGCAATTGTCTCTCGCAGCCAGTAAATTCGACCGTTTTCGAGCACAGGCGCAGATGGTCAAAGGTTAAGCAAGTGTAACCCTGACCCTTAATATAGACACAAAATCATTCAAGATACGTCGAGGATGAAGTGTATAGTGCGCCGTGAAGTAATACTGTATCAATCAGGCACAAACTTATGACCGCGACTGCACAGCAGCTTGAGTTTCTCAAAAATAGCATCAAAAGCATCCACGATTACCCAAAACCGGGCATTCTTTTCCGTGATGTCACCAGTTTACTGGAAGATCCGAAAGCCTACGCCCTCAGCATTGAATTGCTGGTTGAACGCTATAAAGATGCGGGTATCACTAAAGTGGTTGGCACCGAAGCGCGTGGCTTCCTGTTTGGCGCGCCGGTAGCGTTGGGTCTGGGCGTCGGCTTTGTTCCGGTACGTAAACCCCGTAAGCTTCCGCGTGAAGTGATTGCTGAGAGCTATGAGCTGGAATACGGCACCGATCAGCTGGAAATTCACGTTGATGCCATCAAACCGGGCGATAAAGTCCTGGTTGTAGACGACCTGCTGGCAACTGGCGGCACGATTGAAGCGACCGTGAAGTTGATCCGCCGTCTGGGTGGCGAAGTGACCGATGCTGCCTTTATTATTAACCTGTTTGATCTGGGCGGCGAACAGCGTCTGGAAAAGCAGGGGCTGACTTGTTACAGCCTGGTTCCATTCCCGGGCCACTAATTTCGGGCTATCTTATCCCGGCTGAAGTAATACCGAGACACACAACCTCGCCGTTGCTGCGAGGTTGTGTTAGCATTACCCTCCTGTGAATCCACCCTCCAGCCTTTCAGAGCCTGCCAATGAGTTATCAGGTCTTAGCCCGAAAATGGCGCCCACAAACCTTTGCTGACGTCGTCGGCCAGGAACATGTGCTGACGGCACTGGCGAACGGCTTGTCGTTAGGGCGTATTCATCATGCTTATTTGTTTTCCGGCACCCGTGGCGTCGGAAAAACCTCTATCGCCCGCTTACTGGCGAAGGGATTAAACTGTGAAACCGGCATCACCGCTACGCCGTGCGGCGTATGCGATAACTGCCGGGAAATTGAGCAGGGGCGTTTTGTCGATTTGATTGAAATCGATGCCGCCTCACGCACCAAAGTCGAAGACACTCGCGATCTGCTGGATAACGTTCAGTATGCGCCTGCGCGCGGTCGCTTTAAGGTCTATTTGATCGACGAAGTGCACATGCTGTCGCGCCACAGTTTTAACGCCTTGCTGAAAACGCTCGAAGAGCCGCCCGCGCACGTCAAATTCCTGCTGGCGACCACCGATCCGCAGAAGCTGCCGGTGACCATCCTGTCGCGCTGTCTGCAATTCCATCTTAAAGCGCTGGATGTCGAACAGATTCGCCATCAGCTTGAGCATATTCTCAAAGAAGAGCATATCGCCCATGAACCGCGTGCGCTGCAACTGCTGGCTCGCGCCGCGGACGGCAGCCTGCGCGATGCGCTGAGTTTGACCGATCAGGCGATCGCCAGCGGTGATGGCCAGGTCTCGACCGACGCGGTCAGCACCATGCTCGGCACGCTGGACGACGACCAGGCGCTCTCACTTGTTGAAGCGGTTGTGGCCGCCGACGGCGAACGCGTGATGACGTTGGTGAACGACGCCGCCGCGCGCGGTATTGAATGGGAAGCGCTGCTGGTTGAGATGTCGGCTTTGCTGCATCGTATCGCCATGGTTCAGCTTTCACCTGCCGCGCTCGGCAGCGATATGGCCGCCATTGAACAGCGTATGCGTGAACTGGCGCGAATCGTCCCGCCAACCGATGTGCAGCTTTATTATCAGACCCTGTTAATTGGGCGCAAAGAACTGCCGTATGCACCGGACAGGCGAATGGGCGTCGAAATGACGCTGCTGCGTGCGCTGGCTTTTCATCCGCGCATGCCGCTCCCGGAACCTGAAGTCCCGCGCCAGTCGTTTGCCCCGGTCGCACCCACAGCGGTGATGACCCCGACGCAGGTGCCGCAGCAGCCACCTGCGCCAGCGCAACAGAATGTGCCGCTCTCCGATGCCACCAGCCAGGTGCTGGCGGCACGCAGCCAGCTGCAACGCGCTCAGGGAGCAACCAAACCAAAAAAGAGTGAACCGGCAGCCGCTTCCCGCGCGCGGCCGGTGAATAATGCTGCGCTGGAAAGACTGGCTTCGGTGTCGGAACGTGTTCAGGCGCGTCCGGCGGTCTCTGCGTTGGAAAAGGCGCCGACGAAGAAAGAAGCGTATCGCTGGAAAGCGACCAATCCTGTTGCAGAAGTCAAAGAAGTCGTTGCCACGCCGAAAGCGCTGAAAAAAGCGCTTGAGCATGAAAAAACGCCGGAACTGGCGGCAAAGCTTGCGGCTGAAGCGATTGAACGCGACCCGTGGGCCGCCCAGGTGAGCCAGCTCTCGTTACCTAAACTGGTGGAGCAGGTGGCGCTAAATGCCTGGAAAGAAGAGAATGGCAACGTGGTGTGCCTGCACCTGCGTTCCTCGCAGCGGCACCTTAATTCCAGCGGCGCGCAGCAAAAACTGGCCGAAGCATTGAGTGCCTTAACGGGGTCAACGGTTGAATTGACCATCGTTGAAGATGATAATCCTGCGGTGCGCACGCCGCTGGAGTGGCGTCAGGCCATTTATGAAGAGAAGCTCGCGCAGGCGCGTGAGTCGATTATTGCGGATAATAACATCCAGACGCTGCGTCGTTTTTTCGATGCGGACCTGGACGAAGAAAGTATTCGCCCCATTTGATCGTCAGCCTAATGGTTTGATGGTCGTCATCCCTTAACGTGATTGAGAGAGAAGCCTATGTTTGGTAAAGGCGGTCTGGGTAACCTGATGAAACAGGCCCAGCAGATGCAAGAAAAAATGCAGCAGATGCAGGAAGAAGTCGCCAAGCTGGAAGTGACCGGCGAATCTGGCGCGGGTCTGGTAAAAGTGACCATCAACGGCGCGCATAACTGCCGTCGCGTGGAGATCGATCCAAGCCTGCTGGAAGACGACAAAGAGATGCTGGAAGACCTGGTTGCTGCGGCATTCAACGACGCGGCGCGTCGCATTGAAGAGACGCAGAAAGAGAAGATGGCCTCTGTTTCTTCCGGAATGCAGCTGCCGCCTGGCTTTAAGATGCCGTTCTGATGCAAACCAGCCCGCTGTTAACTCAGCTTATGGAAGCACTGCGCTGTCTGCCGGGCGTTGGCCCGAAGTCGGCGCAGCGCATGGCGTTCACGCTGCTTCAGCGCGATCGCAGCGGCGGGATGCGTCTGGCGCAGGCGTTAACGAAGGCGATGTCGGAAATCGGCCACTGTGCCGATTGCCGCACTTTCACCGAGCAGGACGTCTGCAACATCTGCTCGAACCCGCGTCGCCAGGAAAACGGTCAGATTTGCGTGGTGGAGAGTCCGGCGGACATCTACGCCATTGAGCAAACCGGGCAATTTTCCGGACGTTACTTCGTGCTGATGGGACACCTGTCGCCGCTGGACGGTATCGGGCCAGATGACATCGGGCTGGATCGTCTTGAACAGCGACTGGCGTCTGAGCAAATTAACGAACTGATCCTCGCGACCAATCCTACGGTCGAAGGAGAGGCGACCGCCAACTATATTGCTGAGCTTTGCATGCAGTATGGTGTTGAAGCCAGCCGTATCGCCCATGGCGTTCCGGTCGGCGGCGAGCTGGAAATGGTCGATGGCACCACGCTGTCGCACTCTCTGGCAGGACGACACAAGATTAAATTCTGAACAAACGGAGGCCGCGACGGCGGCTTCCGCTTGAAATCCTTCCCGCCTGTCCCCATTTCACCCTCAACGTGTTTTTACCATTGAATATGGCATTGTTGAGGTAGATCTACATGAAAGGACAAGAAACTCGTGGTTTTCAGTCAGAAGTAAAACAGCTTCTGCACCTGATGATCCATTCTCTGTATTCCAATAAAGAAATCTTCCTGCGTGAGCTTATCTCTAACGCCTCGGATGCGGCAGACAAGCTGCGTTTCCGCGCACTGTCTAACCCGGACCTGTATGAAGGTGACGGTGAGCTGCGTGTGCGTGTTTCCTTCGATAAAGATAAGCGTACGTTGACCATTGCCGATAATGGCGTGGGGATGAACCGTGATGACGTTATCGATCATTTGGGGACCATTGCGAAATCCGGCACCAAATCTTTCCTCGAATCCATGGGCTCCGATCAGGCGAAAGACAGCCAGTTGATTGGTCAGTTCGGGGTTGGTTTCTACTCTGCCTTCATCGTGGCGGACAAAGTCACCGTGCGTACCCGTGCTGCGGGTGATAAACCGGAAAACGGCGTGTTCTGGGAGTCTGCGGGCGAGGGTGAGTACACCGTTGCTGATATTACCAAAGAAGACCGCGGTACCGAAATTACTCTGCATCTGCGCGAAGGCGAAGACGAGTTCCTCGATGACTGGCGCGTACGTTCCATCATCAGCAAATATTCCGACCATATCGCGCTGCCGGTAGAGATCGAAAAATCCGAAGAGAAAGACGGCGAGACCGTGGTTTCCTGGGAAAAGATCAACAAGGCGCAGGCGCTGTGGACGCGTAACAAGTCGGAAATCAAAGACGACGAGTACAACGAATTCTATAAGCATATCGCCCACGATTTCACCGATCCGCTGACCTGGAGCCACAACCGTGTGGAAGGTAAGCAGGAATACACCAGCCTGCTGTATATCCCGTCGCAGGCGCCGTGGGATATGTGGAATCGCGATCACAAGCATGGTCTGAAACTGTACGTCCAGCGTGTATTCATCATGGACGATGCCGAGCAGTTCATGCCGAACTACCTGCGCTTTGTCCGTGGTCTGATAGATTCCAACGATCTGCCGCTGAACGTTTCTCGCGAGATCCTGCAGGACAGCACCGTCACCCGTAACCTGCGCAGCGCGCTGACCAAACGCGTACTGCAGATGCTGGAAAAACTGGCGAAAGACGACGCGGAAAAATACCAGACCTTCTGGAAACAGTTCGGTCTGGTGCTGAAAGAAGGCCCGGCGGAAGATCATGGTAACCAGGAAACTATTGCTAAGCTGATGCGCTTCGCGTCTACGCATACCGACTCCTCCGCGCAAACCGTGTCGCTGGAAGACTATATCTCCCGTATGAAAGAAGGGCAGGAGAAGATCTACTACATCACCGCAGACAGCTACGCGGCGGCGAAGAGCAGCCCGCATCTGGAACTGCTGCGTAAGAAAGGCATCGAAGTCCTGCTGCTTTCTGACCGCATCGATGAGTGGATGATGAACTACCTGACCGAGTTCGATGGCAAACCGTTCCAGTCCGTGGCGAAAGCCGACGAGTCTATCGACAAACTGGCGGATGAAGTTGACGAGTCGGCAAAAGAAGCGGAAAAAGCGCTGACGCCGTTTGTTGAGCGCGTGAAAACCCTGCTGGGCGATCGCGTAAAAGAAGTGCGTCTGACTCACCGTCTGACCGACACCCCGGCTATCGTCACCACCGATGCGGACGAAATGAGTACCCAGATGGCGAAACTGTTCGCCGCTGCGGGCCAGGCTGTGCCGGAAGTGAAATATATCTTTGAACTGAACCCTGACCACGTGCTGGTAAAACGCACGGCGGATACCCAGGACGAAGCGCAGTTCAAAGAGTGGGTTGAACTGCTGCTGGATCAGGCGCTGTTCGCCGAGCGCGGCACGCTGGAAGATCCGAACCAGTTCATCCGTCGTATGAACCAGTTGCTGGTGTCCTGATAACCATCATCTAATGCCGGATGGCGCTAACGCTTATCCGGCCTACAACATCTTTTTGATCGTAGGCCGGATAAGGTGTTTACACCGCTATCCGGCAATTTCTTTCCTTATTTTCAATTTTCCCGCCATTAACCGTTTCAGCGCAGACTACCTTCCTTGAGCCAATTGCGTGATGGTGGTATCGTTTAGCGCTTTTTAAAAAATATCGACAACCTTTAAGGGGATTTTCGTAATGCGTATCATTCTGCTTGGCGCTCCGGGCGCGGGTAAAGGAACTCAGGCTCAGTTCATCATGGAGAAGTATGGTATTCCGCAAATCTCCACCGGTGATATGCTGCGTGCCGCCGTGAAATCTGGCTCCGAGCTGGGCAAACAAGCGAAAGACATCATGGACGCCGGTAAGCTGGTGACTGATGAGCTGGTGATCGCGCTGGTAAAAGAGCGTATTGCTCAGGAAGACTGCCGTAATGGTTTCCTGCTCGATGGCTTCCCGCGTACTATTCCGCAGGCAGATGCCATGAAAGAAGCGGGTATCAACGTGGACTACGTTCTGGAATTCGACGTACCTGACGAGCTGATCGTTGACCGTATTGTAGGTCGCCGCGTACACGCAGCTTCTGGCCGCGTTTACCACATCAAATTCAACCCGCCTAAGGTTGAAGGTAAAGACGACGTGACCGGCGAAGAGCTGACCACCCGTAAAGACGATCAGGAAGAGACCGTACGCAAGCGCCTGGTGGAATACCATCAGATGACCGCGCCGCTGATCGGCTACTACTCTAAAGAAGCGCAGGCGGGTAACACTAAATACGCGAAAGTTGACGGCACTCAGGCCGTGGCTGACGTTCGCGCAGCGCTGGAAAAAATCCTCGGTTAATTTTTAACGCGGTTAATGCCGGATGGCGGTGTATACACCTTATCCGGCCTACGATTTTTTGTAGGCCTGATAAGTGCAGCGCCATCAGGCAAATTCTCGTCTTACCTCTCACAGCAATTAGTTCTTCTTTACCGCTTTTCCGCTACAATTATCAACAATTTGAATCGATAAGAGGCGGTAATGCGTCAGACGAAAACCGGTATCCTGCTGGCAAACCTCGGCACTCCCGATGCCCCAACCCCCGAAGCCGTTAAGCGCTACCTGCGCCAGTTTTTAAGCGATCAACGCGTAGTCGATACGTCCCCTGCACTGTGGTGGCCGTTGCTGCGTGGTGTGATTTTGCCGCTGCGAGCGCCGCGTGTGGCAAAGTTGTACCAGTCAATCTGGATGGAAGACGGTTCCCCGCTGATGGTCTACAGCAAGGCGCAACAGCAGGCGCTGGCACAACGTCTGCCTGATACCCCTGTCGCGCTGGGGATGAGCTACGGTTCGCCATCGCTCGAAAGCGCGGTCGATGAACTGTTGGCAAGCGGAGTGGAACACATGGTGGTGTTACCGCTGTACCCGCAATATTCCTGTTCGACAGTGGCGGCAGTCTGGGACGAGCTGGCGCGCATCTTAGCGCGTAAACGCGGTATTCCTGGCGTCTCATTTATTCGTGATTACGCCGATGACAGCAGCTACATTGATGCGCTGGCCAGGAGTGCCAGGGATTCATTTGCTCAACATGGCGAACCTGATTTACTGCTGCTCTCCTATCACGGCATTCCGCAGCGCTACGCCGATGAAGGCGATGACTACCCGCAGCGCTGTCGCGATACGACGCGTGAGTTGGTTTCAGCGCTGGGTCTGCCGCCGGAAAAAGTCATGATGACCTTCCAGTCTCGCTTTGGCCGCGAACCCTGGCTGACGCCGTATACCGACGAAACGTTAAAAATGCTGGCGGAGAAAGGGACCCGACATATCCAGGTTATGTGTCCGGGCTTCGCAGCTGATTGTCTCGAAACGCTGGAAGAGATAGCGGTGCAGAACCGGGAGATTTTTCTTGAGGCTGGCGGTAAGCAATATGAATATATTCCGGCGTTGAATGCCGCACCGGAACATATCGAAATGATGGTTAAACTGACCGAAGCCTACCGCTAAAGCTGTTGCTTAAAGAAACGCGCGCCATCCTGCAGGGCATCGTCGGCGGTTTTCATCATCCGCGAATAGTGCAGGAAGGCGTGCAGCGTGCCGGGATACATTTTGTACTGGCAGGGCTGCTGATGTGCCTGTAACGTCTGGAATAATAAGCGGCTATCGTCAATCAGCGGATCGAACTCCGCACCGGCGATAAAACACGGCGGTACGTCGCGCGTCAGATCGTTGTTAAACAGGCAATAGTACGGTGACTCGCGATCGTCAGCGCTACGTAGGTACGCGTTTTCGTACATCTGCAAGTCCTCGCGGGTTAAACCATCCCACGCGCCGCCCATCAGCCGTCGGCTCAGTGAATCCTGCAGCCCGTAAAGCCCATACCACAACAGCACGCCAGCCACCTTGCCGCAGGCAATGTTGTTGTCTCGCAGCCACAGAGTGCTGGCTAGCGCCAGCATCGCGCCGGCGGAATCGCCCGCAAAACCAATCGTATTGATATTGAGGGAATAGTCGTCAGCATGTTGATGATAGTACTGGCAAACGGCGACGATCTCTTCGATAGCTTGTGGGTAGCGGGCTTCTGGCGCCAGTGAATAGTCGATGCCGATCACCGTACACTGGGTGTAGTGCGCCAGTAAACGCATAATACGGTCGTGGGTATCAAGATTACCGAGAATAAAACCGCCGCCGTGCAGGTAATACAGCGTCGCCTGGCTTTGGCGCTGCGGAGCGTAGATGCGTGTGGCAACGGGGCCGCACGCGGTAGAGATCACGCAGTCGCGGGTAGGCATCTGCGGGGCATCGGCATTCCACAGTCGCCGCTCATGAATGTAGTGTTGGCGCTGGGCCACGAAGTCATCGGCAGCGGGCCACGGCGGCAAATCGTCGCGATGAAAATTCACCACGCTTTTCATTTCATCCGAAATTTTGTCGAGTACGAGGATTTTGTTTTCCGGCTTCATAAAACGCTCCTTGTGAAGGTGAGTTATTGTAGAAATTAATCGCGGATAAACTGCGATCTCACCGTCCGATATTGAAACTCAGCGCCGCATCGCATGCATATCAGGTAATGTGCTACCATGCATCGCTCAGTTAACCACCCATATAATCGACCATGAAATTTCCCGGTAAACGTAAATCCAAACACTATTTTCCCGTCAGCGCGCGCGATCCGTTGCTGCAACAAATTCAGCCAGAAAATGAAACCAGCGCGGCCTGGGTGGTGGGCATCGACCAGACGCTGGTGGATATTGAAGCCAAAGTGGATGATGACTTTGTAAAACGTTATGGATTAAGTGCCGGGCACTCTCTGGTGATTGCCGATGATGTCGCTGACGCGCTCTACCAGGAGCTGGTGCGCGAAAATTTGATCACCCATCAGTTTGCGGGCGGTACTATCGGTAACACGATGCACAACTACTCCGTGCTGGCGGATGATCGCTCGGTGCTGCTGGGCGTGATGTGCAGCAATATCGAGATTGGCAGCTATGCGTACCGCTATTTATGCAATACCTCCAGCCGTACCGATCTGAACTACCTGCAAGGCGTTAATGGACCGATTGGCCGCTGCTTTACGCTGATTGGCGAATCCGGGGAGCGTACCTTCGCCATCAGCCCCGGACATATGAACAAACTGCGGGCGGATAGCATCCCTGAATCGGTCATTGCCGGTGCATCCGCGCTGGTGCTGACGTCCTATCTGGTGCGCTGCGAGCCGGGCGAGCCGATGCCGGAAGCGACCATGAAGGCGATTGAATATGCCAAAAAACACAATGTGCCGGTGGTACTGACGCTGGGAACTAAATTCGTTATTGCGGATAACCCACAGTGGTGGCAGGAATTTCTGAAAGAGAATGTCTCTATTCTGGCGATGAACGAAGAAGAAGCTGAAGCGCTGACCGGTGAAAACGATCCGCTGCTGGCGTCTGACAAGGCGCTGGACTGGGTGGATCTGGTGCTATGCACTGCGGGCCCGGCAGGTCTGTATATGGCGGGCTTTACGGAAGAAGAAGTCAAACGTAAAACCCAGCATCCACTGCTGCCTGGAGCGATTGCCGAATTCAACCAGTACGAGTTTAGCCGCGCCATGCGTCATAAAGACTGTACTCATCCGCTGCGTGTATATTCGCACATCGCGCCGTATATGGGCGGGCCAGAAAAGATCATGAATACCAACGGTGCTGGCGACGGCGCACTGGCGGCATTGCTGCATGATATTACCGCTAACAGCTATCACCGCAGCAACGTGCCTAACTCCAGCAAGCACAAGTTCACCTGGCTGACCTATTCGTCATTAGCGCAGGTGTGTAAATATGCTAACCGCGTGAGTTATCAGGTGCTGAACCAGCATTCCCCACGTCTGACGCGCGGTTTGCCGGAACGTGAAGACAGTCTCGAAGAGTCGTACTGGGATCGCTGAGTTCTTGCCCGATGGCGCTACGCTTATCGGGCCTACGCGTAGCAATATGTAGGCCGGATAAGGCGTTTTACGCCGCCATCCGGCACGTAACATTAACTGGCAGTAGCAACTTCACCGGCAGGCGGCGTTTCAATCATCTCCAGCATGGTGCGGGCGATTTCACGCTCCCCCATGACCACCTGATTGGCGCCACGCTCGGTAATGTATTCCACCTCATCGTCATAATGCGCGCGGGCGATAATCTCAATCGACGGGCACTTCTCACGAGCTGAAGCAACAATCTCACCTGCTTCGTAACCATTTGGAATGGTCAGCAGCAGCCAGCGTGCGCAATCCAGGTGCGCCAGATTCATAATTTCCTCGTTGGCGGCGTTGCCCAGCACCGCCCGGATCCCACGCTCGCGCAGTTCATCCACCCGGGTTCGTGAGGTTTCGATAACCACCAACGGGATCCCTGCTGCCATCAGTTTCTCACCCAGCAGGCTGCCGACACGACCAAAACCGACCAGCAGTGCATGATTACAAATATCAACCGGGATCTGCTTCTCTTCTTCGATAGCCTCTTCCAGCGTCTGCTCTTCCAGCGTTTCGGTTTTGGCGAGATATTTCTCTAATACAGCAAACAGTACCGGGTTGAGCATAATGGACAGGATAGCCCCCGCCAGCACCAGATTCTGTCCTGCCTGTGGCAGCAGGTTTAACGCCATTCCCAGACCCGCCAGGATAAAGGCAAACTCACCAATTTGCGCCAGGCTGGTGGCAATGGTGAGCGCTGTGCGTTGGGAGTGGCCAAACAGGCGCACCAGGAAATAGGCGGCAAGGGATTTACCAAAGATGATAATCGCCAGCGTGCCCAGCACTGCCAGCGGCTGTTGGATCAGGACTAACGGATCGAACAGCATCCCGACGGAAACGAAGAACAGTACGGCGAACGCATCGCGCAGCGGTAGGGTATCGTGCGCCGCGCGGTGACTCAGTTCTGATTCATTCAGCACCATACCGGCGAAGAATGCGCCCAGCGCAAAGGAGACATCGAACAGTTCCACTGCGCCAAAGGCGATACCTAAGGCGAGGGCGAGAACTGACAGGGTAAACAGCTCGCGTGACCCGGTAGCGGCGCTGCGTGCCATAATCCACGGTACCAGGCGACGACCCACCAGCATCATAATGGCGATAAATGCCACTACCTTGCCGATGGTAATGCCCATATCGACGGCCAGCGAAGTAAAGCCGACGTTTCCTTTTTCCAGCATTCCGGCGACAGCAGGCAGGAGAACCAGCGTCAGCACCATCATCAGGTCTTCGACAATCAGCCAGCCAATGGCAATTTGCCCGCGCTGACTGTCAATGAGCTGCCGTTCTTCAAGCGCACGTAACAGTACCACGGTACTGGCGGTTGAAAGACACAGCCCAAAGACGATACCGACCATCAGCGACCAGCCCATCACCGCTGAAAGCGCCATGCCCAGCAGCGTTGCTACCGCTATCTGGGCAATCGCGCCGGGAATGGCGATAGCCTTTACCGCCATCAAATCCTTCAGGGAAAAGTGCAGCCCGACGCCGAACATTAACAGGATCACGCCAAGCTCAGCCAGTTCAGGTGCGAGTTTGGTATCAGCAACAAAACCAGGAGTAAATGGACCGGCCAGAACGCCCGCTAACAGATATCCCACCAGAGGAGAAATACGTAGTTTATTGGCAATCATGCCTAATATAAAAGCGAGCACAAGGCCGCCGACAATGGTGGTGATAAGCGGGGTGGCGTGATGCATTCCGTCTCCTTTGGTTGCTGTGTTGATCCTGAAAACCCAAATTCCGAGTAATAGTTTATGACAATTTTGAAGTTTATGTTTATGAATAATTATTGAATTTTGATGAAAATAGGATTTTAAAGGAAAAAAAGCACGGATCGGAAAACTACGGGGGGATGTTTGAGGCAAACGCTGATGGTCACTGTAAGTGATGACGACCAAAGTTTACCTTTGGCCGTCAGAAAATCAGGCTTTATGTCGGTTATCAGGTAAGAATATGGTCAGTATCCCCAGAAGTGGCAGGAAAGCACATATTTTGTAGACCAAATCGATACTGGTATGGTCGGCAATCAGCCCTAACACCGCGGCTCCCAAGCCACCCATGCCGAAGGCAAAACCGAAAAATAGCCCAGAAACCATGCCGATACGCCCAGGAAGCAGCTCCTGTGCATAGACCAGAATGGCAGAAAACGCGGATGCGAGGATAAAACCAATGATCACGGTTAAAATCCCGGTCCATTCCAGCGTTGCGTAGGGTAAAACGAGGGTAAATGGCGCTACGCCGAGGATAGAGCCCCAAATAACATATTTTCTACCAATTTTATCACCCAATGGTCCACCAATTACCGTTCCAGCTGCGACGGCAAACAGGAAGGCAAACAGATGAAACTGGGCATTTTGTACCGATAATCCGAATTTTTGCATCAGATAAAAGGTGTAATAGCTGCTAATGCTCGCCATATAGAAGTATTTGGAGAAAATCAGCACCAGCAGAATGCTTACCGCCAGAACCACTTTATTACGTGGCAACGGATTAACGATGGCGACCTTCGGCTTTCCTTTACTCATCCGATGCTGCGCGGCATACCAACGGCTGATTTGCGCCAGGACGACAATCGCTAATAACGCGGCCAGCACAAACCAGGCCACATTACCTTTACCATATGGCGCGATGATGACAGCCGCCAGCAACGGTCCCAGAGAGCTACCGAAGTTGCCGCCAACCTGGAAAATCGACTGGGCAAGGCCGTGGCGACCGCCGGAGGCCATACGCGCCACGCGGGACGATTCCGGGTGAAATACCGATGAACCAGTACCGACCAGCGCCGCAGCGAGCAGTACCATATGGAAGCTGCCGGCCATGGCTAGCAAAACAAGCCCGCTCAGTGTGAAGCACATCCCAATGGGCAGTGACCACGGCATCGGGTATTTATCCGTCCAGTAACCCACGACCGGTTGCAGCAGCGAAGAAGCAAGCTGGAAGGTCAGGGTAATCATCCCTATCTGCATAAACGTCAGCGAGAACTCTGACTGCAAAAGCGGATAAATCGCGAGAATTAGCGACTGGATCATATCGTTTAGCAGATGGGAGAGGCTGATTGCCCCTAAAATGCCAAATGAGGTGCGTGCTTTAGCAACCGACGCTGACGCGCCAGCCGCTGGCTGGGTTGGTTCACTTATTGCCATAGAAAGTCACTTCTGTTTGGTTGCGATTATGAGGGTAATCTAATTTGTTATTATTACCTGACTAACATACCTGCGGAAGGTGTTTGAAGGAAGTCTCATTTCTGAAAACATTTTCGACTATTATTTCATATCATTGTAATTTCAGTCGTTGATTTTGGCTCAGGGAGAGAAATATGAAGTTTTTAAAACGGGGCGTGGCGCTGGCGCTATTAGCCGCATTTGCGCTGGCAGGTCAGCCTGCTCAGGCGTACGAAAAAGATAAAACCTATAAAATCACCATTCTGCATACCAACGATCATCACGGTCACTTCTGGCGTAGCGAATATGGGGAATACGGGCTGGCGGCGCAAAAAACGCTGGTGGACGGTATTCGTAAAGAGGTGGCTGAGGACGGAGGCAGCGTACTGCTGCTTTCCGGCGGTGACATTAATACCGGCGTACCGGAGTCCGATCTGCAGGATGCGGAACCTGATTTTCGCGGCATGAACCTGATTGGCTATGACGCGATGGCGGTCGGTAACCACGAGTTTGATAATCCGCTGACCGTATTGCGCCAGCAGGAAAAATGGTCCAAATTTCCGTTTCTCTCAGCCAATATTTATCAGAAAAGCACCGGCGAGCGTTTATTTAAGCCGTGGGCCATCTTTAAGCGCCAGGATTTAAAAATTGCCGTACTCGGTTTAACCACTGACGATACGGCGAAAATTGGCAACCCCGAGTTCTTTACCGATATCGAATTCCGTAAACCTGCCGATGAAGCCAAACTGGTTATTCAGGAACTGAATATGGGGGAAAAGCCTGACATCATTATTGCCACCACCCATATGGGACATTATGACAATGGCAATCACGGCTCGAACGCCCCTGGCGATGTGGAAATGGCGCGCAGCCTGCCAGCAGGTTCGCTGGCAATGATTGTGGGTGGTCACTCACAGGATCCGGTGTGTATGGCTGCGGAAAACAAAAAGCAGGTGGATTACGTCCCGGGGACACCGTGTGCGCCGGATAAGCAAAACGGTATCTGGATTGTGCAGGCGCATGAGTGGGGTAAATATGTCGGCCGGGCGGACTTTGAGTTCCGCAATGGCGAAATGAAAATGGTCAACTATCAACTCATTCCGGTAAACCTGAAGAAAAAAGTGACCTGGGATAACGGTAAAAGTGAGCGCGTACTCTACACCCCGGAGATTGCTGAAAATCAGCAGATGCTTTCGCTGCTGACGCCGTTCCAGAATAAAGGTAAAGCGCAGTTGGATGTCAAAATTGGCAGCGTCAATGCGCGCCTCGAAGGCGACCGTAGCAAAGTGCGTTTCGTGCAGACTAACATGGGGCACTTGCTGCTCGCTGCGCAAATGGCACGCACTGGCGCTGATTTTGGCGTGATGAGCGGTGGGGGGATTCGTGATTCCATTGAAGGCGGTGATATCACCTACAAGAGTGTGCTGAAGGTACAACCGTTTGGCAACATCGTGGTGTATGCCGATATGAGCGGGAAAGAAGTGATTGACTATCTGACCGCGGTGGCGCAAATGAAGCCGGACTCCGGGGCCTATCCGCAGTTTGCCAACGTCAGCTTTGTAGCGAAAGACGGCAAGCTTAACGATTTGAAAATCAAAGGCGAACCTGTTGACCCAGCCAAAACCTATCGTATGGCAACGCTGAGCTTCAACGCCACCGGCGGTGATGGCTATCCGCGTATTGATAACAAACCAGGCTATGTGAATACCGGGTTTATCGATGCGGAAGTGCTGAAGGAGTACGTGCAGAAGAACTCACCGCTGGATGCCAGTGCGTATGAGCCTAAGGGTGAGGTGAGCTGGCAGTAACAGGGCGGAGTGCCGGATGGCGGTGCTGGCACCTTATCCGGCCTACAGGTCAGTGCGATTTGTAGGCCTTAAAGCTGCGCGCCATCAGGCAATCATTTTAAAATCGCTTAATCCCGGCGGGCGATATCGGCGAATTTCGCATCCAGAATTTTCGCCAGATCGCTCGCCGCCAGTTCAATATCCAGCCCGCGTTTGCCGCCGGAAACATAAATAGTGTCGAATGTCTGGGCGGGGGCATCAATCAGCGTTGGCAAACGTTTTTTCTGCCCAAGTGGGCTGATACCGCCTACCAAATAGCCGGTAGTGCGTTGCGCGACCATGGGATCGGCCATATCGACCTTTTTGGCGCCCAATGCTTTGGCGACCTTTTTGAGATCCAGTTGACCGGCTACCGGTGTGACGGCGACTGCCAGATGTTTCATATCGCCATTCACGGCAACCAGCAGCGTTTTGTAGACCTGATCCGCATTCAGCCCTAATTTACGAACCACTTCGTCGCCAAAGTTGGTCTCGGATGGATCGTGATCGTAGGTGTGGATCTGAAAAGAAATTTTGTTTTTTTCGAGTAGTTTAACGGCGGGTGTCATAGCAATTTTTCCTGGCCCAGACAAAATACGTCATAAGCATACGCCTGATGGCGGTGGAAAAAATAGTACCATCTTGCGCAATAGTATTGGCAGGATGATGACTTTGAGCGACAATCGACCTACACCGATGCTTTAAGCGTCGGCATAATAATAATGATGAAATTCCTCTTTGACGGGCCAATAGAAATATTGGCCATTTTTTTATCGCATCATCTCCGGTAAGTTTCCCTCTCCATACAGATGCAGTGCGCCCACTGCGACCACATAGTGGCCTGCCGGCATTGCCTTGAGTTTGTCCCGCCAGGCCTCATTACGCTGGTGCATTAATACGTCATATAATGACTGGCTGAATGTGTTGGGTAACGTGAGTGCGCCATTTTGTGGTGGTGATTCAAGCCACCAGCCCATCATTTGTTGCAGCAGCCTGGCGTTGGTGTGCCAGTGCGTCAGGGTATCGTCGAGCAAAGCCAAACCGTTATCAGGCAATTGGCATAACAGGTCGATTTGGCTGGAGGCGCCTTCCAGTTCAATAATGGGTTTTTGCGCCTGTTTAGCCGCTTTGAGCAGTTGGTAGTCAATGCCATATTCCGCCCGTAATCCCAGCTGTTGCGCCTGCGTGGCTTGTAAGATCATGGCTATTTGCCACAGGGGTTGAGTCGAAAACAGGGAAGGGGAAATACCAAGATCGGCAGAAACTTTTTGCAGATTGCGCAACTGCTCTTCGCTGATGCGTTCTTCCAGCGCGGCAAAAACCGGAAGATTGGCAAACGGAGCATCGTCGCCGGAAACATCGGCTTCGACAATTAGCGCATCGGCATGCTTGAGCTTTTTGAGTAATTTGGCAGGCAGAGGCGCCATACCCCGGCTACCCATATGAATACTGCCAATCAGATGGAAATGGCGGTTGCCAGGCAAAGAGATATCGATGGCCGGCCAGGTATAATGGTTGCCGCGCAGTGCAGACCATAATGCTTTTACCCGGTATAACAAATCCATACGACCTCCCTAAGTGGACTTCCATGCTAGCGCGTGGTCCAGGAAGGTGCAATGCGTGATTGCCGGATAGCGCAGTTGACAGCGCCATCCGGCAAAGGGTTACTCTTTAGGTTTGAAGCGCAGCAGTCGGTTGGCGTTGCTCACCACGGTAATAGAAGAGAGCGCCATCGCCGCTCCGGCAACGACCGGGTTGAGCAGCGTGCCGGTGAACGGCCACAAGATCCCGGCGGCAACGGGGATACCGATACTGTTATAGATAAACGCGCCGAGCAGGTTCTGCTTCATATTGCGCAGCGTTGCCCGCGAGATAGACAGGGCATCGGCAACGCCCATCAGGCTATGACGCATCAGCGTAATCGCGGCTGTTTCAATCGCCACATCGCTACCGCCGCCCATGGCAATACCCACATCGGCCTGAGCCAGCGCAGGCGCATCGTTGATCCCATCGCCGACCATGGCGACCTGACGTCCCTGGCTCTGCAGACGTTTAATCGCTTCCGCTTTACCGTCCGGCAGAACGCCCGCTATCACCTCATCAATACCTGCTTCTTTGGCAATGGCATTGGCAGTCGTTGGGTTGTCGCCTGTGAGCATCACCAGACGATACCCGGCGCGGTGCAGACGCTGAAGTGCTGCCACGCTGTCGCTGCGCAGTGGATCACGCACCGCTAACAGAGCCGCGGCTTTACCGTCAATGGCTAACAGCACCGGGGTTGAGCCCTGGGAAGCCTGAGCGGTGATTTCAGCCTCCATTTCTGTGGTGTCGACCTGCTGCTCATTGAGCAGCGCCTGGTTGCCTAACAGAAGCGTATGACCTTCGGTCTCGCCGCTGACGCCTAACCCGCGCAGCGTACGGAAACCGTTGACCTGCGGCAGCGTAACATCGCCCGCTTTGTCCAGAATCGCCCGGGCCAGCGGATGGCTGGAACCCTGTTCAAGGGCGGCTGCCAGGCGAACAGCCATCGCTTCGTCGGTATTGCCAAACGTTTTGATGGCGACAACCTGCGGTTTGCCTTCAGTCAGCGTCCCGGTCTTATCAAAGACGAGAGTATCGAGCGTGCTGGCGCGTTGCAGCGCATCGGCATCGCGTACCAGTACCCCAAACTCAGCGGCACGACCAACCCCGGAGATAATCGACATGGGGGTGGCCAGACCCAGCGCACAAGGACAGGCAATAATCAGGACGGTGGTGGCAATCACCAGCGTATAAACAATTTGTGGCGCCGGGCCAAAGAAGTACCAAATTGCTGCACTCACCAGCGCAATCACCACCACCACCGGAACGAACACCGAGGAGATACGGTCGGCCAGTTTGCCAATCTCGGGCTTACTGCTTTGCGCCTGACGCACCATGCGAATAATGCGCGACAGCGTGGTGTGGCTGCCAACAGCGCTGGCGCGAAACAGTACGCTGCCATCCTGGACGACCGTACCGGCGTGGACGCTATCGCCTTCACCTTTTTGCTGCGGGATAGGCTCACCGGTCAGCATTGCTTCATCCAGCCAGGCCTCGCCCTGGGTGATTTCGCCATCTACCGGAACGCGGTCGCCGGTGGTCAGGCGCAGTAACATTCCGGCCTGAACGTCTGCCAGCGGTACGTTCTTTTCACCTTCGTCAGTCACGACGCGTGCGGTCGGCGGCGTCAGATCGAGCAGTTTTTCCAGCGCTTTGGACGAGCGCTGGCGAGCCCGCGCTTCCAGCATGTGTCCGAGGTTAATCAGACCGATAATCATGGCACTGGCTTCATAATAGAGATGCCGTGCTTCCATTGGGAACCATTGCGGCCAGAGGTTTACGCTCATGGAATAGAGCCATGCCACTCCCGTGCCCAGCGCGACCAGTGTATCCATGGTTGCGGTGCCGTTCATCAGGCTTTTCCACGCGCTGCGGTAGAAGTGACCGCCTGCGAAGACCATCACGGCGAGTGTTGCCAGACCAATTGCCAGCCACAGGCTACGGTTGTCGGCACTCACCATCATGTTATCGCCAATCATGCCCCACACCATAACCGGTACGCCCAGCAACAGCGCAACCGCCGCCTGCCAGCGAAAACGTTTCATGGTCGCAACGGCGGTTTCCTGCTGGCGTTCGCGACGCTTAGCGTCGTCTTCGATCGCTTCCGCACCGTAGCCGGCTTTTTCCACCGCCTGCACTAAATCTGCAGCGGATGCACTGCCCATTACCAGCGCAGTGCGCTCCGCCAGGTTTACCCGTGCCTGCGTGACACCCGGTACGCTTTGCAATGCATTTTGTACACGGGTCACACAACTGGCGCAGCTCATGCCGTTTAACAGCAACTGTTGGCTGTCATCATCAGCCGTAGCTGCCGGAAGCTCGGAAGGGACCGCTGCCAGTGCTTCCGACGGGATTGATGACTCCGTCAGCGGTTTAGCCTTTGGGTGGCTTAACTCCGCCCCGTAACCGGCTTGTTTGATGGTTTCAATCAGCGCTTCTGCGCTGGCGCTCCCGGTAACATGCGCCTCTGTCACGGTGACATCCGCTTGCTCAACATCCGGACGTTGTTCGAGACTTTCTTTAACGCGTTTTACGCAGTGACCACAGGACAAACCGTCCAGGGTTAGATCGATTGTTTGAGACATAACCAACTCCTTCATTGCAGGATTAACTGACTGTGATAAAGGTTAAACCTTCCAGCAAGGGGAAGGTCAAGTGTTTAAATTGCTGATTGAAAGGGATTTTTAAAATCAGTGTCCACATAGCGTCCACACTTCGAAAAAAGTGTCTACAAAACAAAGGCAAAGCCTCGCAAAATCTGCGAGGCTTTTTTTTATTTCACCGGTTGACTCATTTTAGATAAAGGAACTATAAATGAGTGTTTTATAACCGTATGAAAATAAAGGATAGAAATATGAAAACAGGACTTTTACTCACAGCAACGTGCATTACCTCTCTTGTGTCTTCCGTCGCGTTCGCGGATGGCGGCACACGTACGGATTTTGTGGCAGCGAATCAGTGTCGAAGTCAACCTGATGACGTAAAGCGATTGGCATGTTATGACGAAGCTGTAACTCCGACGCGCACAAAGTCGCTGGAAAACTTTGAGAGTAGGGATCAATGCAAGGATGAATCGTCAGATGGAAAAAGACTGGATTGTTATGACAGGTTTTTCTCTCCAACATTTGCAGGTGCACAGGTTAAAAAACGAGATGATAATTCTGTTAGGGATGTTGGAAACTGGCAGACAGATATAAAAACGTCTCCGATTGATGATTCAAAAAACGTTATTATCTCACTCAATGGCAATGAATCGTTTAGAACGCCATTTGGTGAGACAACAACACCTACACTGTTTATAGCTTGCCGGGAGAAAAAAACAGAATTATTTATAGATTGGGATGTGTATTTGGGGTTGGATGAAACAACGATGCTGTACCGGTTAGACAAACAAAAAGCAGTAAATAAGTCATGGTCAATTTCAACGGATACAAAAGCTGTGTTTTATCGTGGAAAAACAATCGACTTTATAAAAAATCTCAGTTCCGGTCAGATGCTGTTTGCCCAGATAACCCCTTACAATGAGAATCCTGTAAGTACAACCTTCAATCTTAAAGGGCTTTCTGAAGCTCTAAAACCATTACAAGAGTCATGTGGCTGGAGATAATCGTAAGAACTCCAACACTTGCACTCTAAAACAAATAACCCGCCTATGTGGCGGGTTATTTGTTTTAGAGTGTCAAGTTTAGCTGGTCTCGTCCCCGGTGTGATGACGGAAAGGCATCATATGGAACGAAGCTATCAGGTAGCGGATTTTCTTTCTGTCGCCGGGTCAGGCGTTCCACGCTTTCCAGAGTGGAAAATCCAACGCCACATTCCAGGCTGTTACACTGATAAAACTTACGCCGGACGGTGTTGGTGTCATTCATTGGTGAACTGGTACGGATACGGGCTGACGCGCCGCAAATTGGACATCTGAACATAATGGCTCCCCCACGGGAGTTGAACTCCCGGCCATTGTATTCTGCTTATTCCGTTTCGGCTATCCATTCGGGTATTTTGGCCTCCAGCTCCAGCTGCGTAGTAAATCCACCGCTGTCGTCAATCACATGCTCCGCTTTTGCAATTATCCAGTCCTGGTTGTCTATTTCCGCTTTGAAGCCTGACACGGTGCCGTGCATTTCCGGGTAGAGGTCAGCGCGTCCACGCGCCAGGGTGATCGAGAATTCCGCCGCCCCCCGCTGAAGCTGCTGCCACTTAGCCGCAGCGGCACGCTTTGCTGCCTCTTCGTTCTGGTAAGTTTTCCGCAGGACATACACGTTACCCTCAGCCCCTTCCATATAGTCACCTTCGCGGCTGCTGCTCTTTTCTTTTTTTTCCTTTGACGGCTTGCGGCGTTTGACGCTTACCTTTTTCTTTTTGCCAAAATTCAGATCCAGCCAGTACGCCTGCACGCCGGTATAAGCTTGCCTGTCAGCAATTCGGAACCTGTGTCTATCTCCGTCGCTTCGCGTCAGCGCGAAAGAGGGCAACGCCTTACCGTCTGCTGTTATGCCGCCGCCCGGCTGGATAAATAACAGATAGCCATTTTTGACGGTGGCAATGGCTCCCAGCATGTCGGCCATCCTCGTTAAAAATGACATGTCGCTTTCTTCGGTCTGGTCAGCGTGGTCAATTTCAATATTCATCAGCATTTCACTGATTTGCGCCTTCAGCTTATAGCGATGGGCGATTGCAGAGACGACGCGTTCTACCGTCACGTCATGCCATGAGGCTTCGCGCTTGACGTTAAATTCCTCCCTAAAGTCGGCGCTGCTGGCGGTAATTTGCAGCGTATCGGGCGGGCCTTCGTGGGATATCTCATCCACGGTATAAAGCCCCTTGTATATCAGCGGCTCACCCTTCCAGCCCATCGATAAAGCCAGTTGTGTTCCGCGTGGCGGCAGTTTAACCATGCCGTCCGCATCATCCACGCTGATGGTTATCTGGTCGGCCTCAAACCCCCGGTTATCGGTCATCGATACCGACATGATCCGGTCATTCAGGTCAGACAGTAATTCGCCCCCTGCGGTGATGCTGTAATCGGGGATCTTTATCGCATCGTCCAGGTTGTCCAGCCAGCTGTTGATTTTCAGATTGAGTGTGTCGGTCAGTGTCATAGCGCCTCCGTTGTTCCGCATGATTTCACGCGCGCGCGGGAAGCAAGAACCCCTTTTTGTTGTGGGCTGACGGTCAGAATCCTTAATGCGTGAAGTGACCTGGTGCATGGGGGATTATGGCTGCGAACTCAAACAACATAATGGTGGAAAACATGAGCGAAGAGCGTTTCCACGGTGCCCGCGTCAGAGAAAATACCGACCTGGTGACAGCCATTGATGACATTGATTCCAGTGTTATCGGGATTGTTGCTATGGCGGATGATGCTGACGCTGACACCTTCCCCCTGAATAAACCCGTTCTTCTTCATCGGGTCAACGATGTGCTGGGCCTGGCGGGTAAGACCGGTACGCTGTACAAGAGCCTGAAAGCAGTTGCTGACCAGGTCAGCACAAAAGTCATCGTCGTGCGTGTCGCAGAAGCGGAAGCCGGTGAAGGTAAAAAAACGCAGTCGCAGCTGGTAATCGGCGGCACGGAACCCGATGGCACTTATACCGGGATGTATGCCTTTCTGGTAGCGGAACAGGATGAGCGTATCGGATATCGTCCGCGCATTTTGTCAGCGCCCGATCTCGACACAGAGGAAGTGACGTCCTCACTGTGTGTGATTGCAGAGAAGCTGCGTGCCTTTGTGTATGCCGGGTGCAACGGCTGTGAAACGATGGCGGATGCTATCGCCTACCGCGCTACCTTCGCGTACCGCGAACTGATGCTTATCTGGCCTGACTTCATCGCCTATAACCCGGTGTCCGGCAAAAACGAAGTGTTCCCGGCTCCGGCGTATGCCTGCGGCCTGCGTGCCCAAATCGATCACACTCAGGGCTGGCACAAGTCGCTGTCAAACGTCCCGGTAAAAAACGTGCTTGGGATTTCAAAACAGGTGTTCTGGTCGCTTCAGGCTGAAGACAGCGACGCCAACGCGCTGAACAACAAAGAAATCACCACGCTGATTAAGCGTAACGGCTTTCGTTTCTGGGGCAACCGCACGCCGGATACCAAAGACTATATCTTTGAAGTCTACACCCGCACTGCGCAGGTGCTGGCAGACAGTATCGCGGAAGCGCAGTTTGAAGATATTGACGAACCGCTGACCCCCGCGAACGTGAAAGACGTTATCAGCGGTATCCGCGCGAAGCTGGACAAACTGGTCACGTCAGGGCGTCTTATCGGTGCTGAATGCTGGTATGACGTGGTGGACAACAGCACCACTGACCTTCGTCAGGGGCGGGTGCGTATCCGCTACAAATATACACCAGTGCCGCCGCTGGAAGATCTGACATTGCATCAGACCTTCACGGATGAATTCTTTGGACCTGCATTCGCTTCTCTGGGAGGTGCGTAAATGGCTGTTCCTCATAAACTCCGCCTGTTCACCTGCTTTGTTAACGGCGATAACCAGATCGGGAAAGTCACCTCGTTTACCCGCCCGAAACTCAGCCGCAAGCTGGAAGACTATCAGGGGGGCGGCATGATTGGATCCGTTGGTGTGGATCTCGGGCTGGATGCCGGGGCGCTGGATTCTTCTATCGAATTTGGCGGTGTGATTAAAGCGCTTTTTCTTGAATATGGCGCGGATATCGACGGCACCCGCCTGCGTTTCGCCGGTGAATACTACACCGATGGTGACAGCCAGCTTGTTGAAGTAGAGCTTCGCGGACGCTTTACCGAACTTGACGGCGGCGACAGCAAGCAGGGGGAAAACACCGTCGAGAAATACACGTTCAAATCGACGTATTACAAATTCTCCATTGACGATAAGCCGATTATTGAGATTGACCTGCTGAACTTTATCTACAAGAAAGACGGCAAGAATATCTACCCTGACCGCATCACGTCCGCCCTGGGAATGGGCTGATAATTAACCCTGATGGCGGCACACCGTTGTGCCGCCCGGAGACTCAACGATGAAAAAAAATGATACTGCATCAGTAACTGCTGAAGGTGGGGTGACGCTTGCCCAGCCGATTGTACGCAGCGAAGAGACGATCACCTATGTGGAGATTAGCGAGGCAATTAAACAGTCCGGTTCTTTGCGTGGCCTGTCTCTCTCGGATGTGCTCAACATGAAAACAGACACACTGGTGACGTTGTTTACGCGTGTGACTTCGCCACGTCTCAAAGAAAACGAAATTAAAACGATGGCCACCGCTGATTTTATCGCGCTCTCTCAGGCGATCGTGCCTTTTTTGGTGCCTACGGGCTCTGGAGCACAGAGCGAGCCGGAGACGGAAGCACTGTAACGGTGGTGAAATTCGACCAGATTGATGATCTGGTCGCTGATATTGCTGTTGTTTTTAACTGGTCGCGCGCCGATATCTACATGATGGATCCTGGTGAGGTTATCACCTGGCGTGAACGGGCCGCGCGACGTAGCGGAGCCCGTGAAGATGAAGACACTTGATATCCGTATCGCCTTCAGTGCGATCGATAAACTTACCCGACCTGTTGAGACCGCCCGCCAGAGTGTGGGCGGTCTCTCTGATTCCCTCAAAAAAACGCAGACTGACATTAAATCGCTGGGGACGCAGTCAAAAGCGTTTGCCCGCCTGCGCGAGAACTTCACCAAAACCACCGAAAAGATCCAGACAACCCAGCGGGAACTGAACGGCCTCCGCCAGGCACAGCAGGCCGGGAATGTGATGACGGACAAACAGCGCGAACACATGGCAATGCTGACAGCAAAGCTGAATCGCCTGAATGAAGTACGCACCCGTGAAAAAGAGAAGCTGCGCGAGGCGACGGCTGTGATGGTCAGGCATGGTGTCACGCTTTCCGGCAGTGATCGAACCATTCAGAGCGCCATACGGCGTACCGAACAGTACAACCAGACACTGGAGCGCGAACGGCAGATGCTGGCGCGTGTGACGCAGGCGCGTGCACGCTATGACCGTACTCAGCAGACGGCAGGTAAGTTACGCGGCGGCGGTGCGGTTGCCATGGGTGCCGCTACCGTTGCCGGTTACGGTGCCGGTCGCTTTCTGGCTCCGGCTGTAGGGTTTGACAGGGAAGTTTCCCGCGTTGGGGCGCTGACGCGTCTCGATAAAACCGATCCACAATTTGCCGCGCTCCGTGAACAGGCTAAAAAACTGGGGGCTGAAACGCAGTTCAATTCCCGTGATGCGGCCAGCGGTCAGGCATTTCTCGCAATGGCCGGATTCACGCCGCAGGCCATACAGGCTGCGTTACCCGGCGTTCTCAACATGGCGCTGGCCGGTGGGATGGAGCTGGGCGAAAGTGCCGATATCGGCTCAAACATTCTGTCGCAGTTCAAACTGGATCCGAAAGAGATGGACAGGGTCAGTGACGTGCTGACGGCGGCGTTTACGCGCACCAACACCGACCTGGCAAACATTGGTGAGGCGATGAAATACGCCGGAACAGGGATGGCCGGGTTGGGTGTCAGCGTTGAGCAGACCACTGCGATGATCGGCGTTATGGCAAACGTGGGTTTGCGCGGCAGTATCGCCGGTACGGGGCTACAGTCCACATTTTCCCGCATGGCTGCGCCAACGGGCAAAGCCAAAGATGCGCTCAAAGAACTCGGGGTCAGCGTTGCAGACGCAACCGGGAAAATGCGACCGGCTGAAGTTGTCCTTGCTGATGTTTATAAGGCCGTCAGTAAGTACGGCGATGTGGACAGACTTTCGTTCTTCAAAGACATTGCCGGTGAGGAAGCTGCCAAATCCTTCCAGGCTCTGGTGCAGTCTGCGGGAAGTGGTGAGCTGCAAAAGCTACTGGCTGAGCTGAAAAAAGCGCAGGGTGAATCTGCCACAGTCGCGAAAAAGATGGCGGATAACCTTGATGGCGATCTGAAGAACCTCGACAGCGCCTGGGAAGGATTTCGCATCCAGATTGAAGAGCTGCTTGACGGGCCACTTCGTGGACTGGTTCAGGGGATCAGTGATGTTGTCGGGGCAATGACCACCTGGGCAAAAGAACATCCCCGGTTAACGCAGACATTACTGATTATCGGCGGCAGTGCGCTGGCCTTTACGGCCATCATCGGTGGATTGTCTCTGGTTGTTGGGGTATTGCTGGGGCCAATAGCAAAATTGCGACTTGGCTTTGCGTTGCTGACCGGAACAAAAGGACTCGGTCGGGCCATCCCGATGTTTGCTCAGTTGCGCGCGCTTATGGGCGGGCCGATGGGAAGTATCAAAGGCTGGCCCTCTGCATTCTCTTCAATGGCGAGAGGGGCTGGCAGACTGACGGGTATTTTGGGCCCGCTGAGAGGGATGTTGCTGGCGGTATTTGCCTCACCAGGTGCCGCGCTGGGCTCTCTTGTTCGCGGTATCGCGATGCTGGCGCTTCGCCTTACCGGTCTCCCTGTTTTGTGGGGAATGATCACCGGTGCTGTATCGGTGCTTGGCGGCACGCTGTCGCTGTTACTGAGTCCGATAGGTCTGGTCGGCGCTGCATTTGTCGCGGCTGGCCTGCTTATATGGAAATACTGGGAGCCTATCAAGACATTTTTTGGTGGAGTGTTCAGCGGGATCATGGAAAAGCTGGCCCCGCTCCGGGAGTCGTTTGCACAGTTCAGCCCGCTGTTTGACGCTATCAGCAATGGCATCAGTCAGGTGTGGAGCTGGTTTAAAGAACTCCTTACCCCGATGGAATCCAGCAAAGAGACGCTTGAAAAATGCGCCAGCGCCGGGGAAATCTTTGGCAACGTGCTTGGCGGTGCGCTGCAACTGGTACTGACTCCAGCCAAAGCCCTTCTCGATGCACTTGCCTGGATACTGGAAAAGTTAGGTGTTTTACCCGATGAGGCCGAAAAGGCCAGAAAGAAGATCGAGGACGCACAGCGCACGGCCTTACTACAAGATAAGGTCGCGCTTCTACAGGGTGATATTGCGAAAGTAGCACCCAAAAAAGTAGAAACAGGCACGGTCACACCACCTGCCGGAAGCACCCCGCTTGGCGGTGATAATGGCACTCAACGGCGACTACAGAAAATATCCGATAACACGGGCGGCATGCTTCAGGAGACGAAAAAACGGATTGGTCCCGGTGATATTGTCTTCAAAAATCTGCCCCGTGCCCTGGCAGTACGTGGTGAATGGCAGGAGTCAAAGCTTGCGCGAACCTCTGCCGCTATCGCTCCGCCGCTTGCCCCGGTTGTTGCAGCGTCAGCAGCACCTGTTGTGCAGGCCATGTTACCCCCGGTCAGACGCCCAGGCGACAGCGCCAGAAATGACAGTGCTGCAGGTGGGTTTAACGGTGAAATTCACGTACATCTGCACAACGTGGTGACGCAGAATCCCCGCGAACTGGCGAAGACTGTGGGGGAAATGGTTAAGGCAGAATTAGACCGGCTGACCCGCGCAGGTCGCGGTAGTTTCCGGGACACAGATTAGGTGAACAGGTGACGTTATGATGATGGTTTACGGTATGTTTGTGTTTGAGCTGAAGACGCTACCCCATCAGCAGCTACAGCAAAATAAATCCTGGCGGCACGTCAAAAACGAACGAATCAACCGTTCGGCAAGCTGGCAGTACATTGGGGCCGGTGAAGATCAGATCACGCTTTCCGGCGTGCTTTACCCGGAAATTACTGGCGGCGAGGTCTCGCTGACGGTGTTGACCACGCAGGCCTATACCGGACGCCCCTGGCCTTTGATTGATGGCACGGGGCAGATTTACGGGATGTATGTTATCACCGGCTTGCAAACCACCCGATCGGAACTTGACCGTTACGGTAAGGCGAAAAAAATAGAGTTCTCAATCAGTTTTCAGCGTTGTGATGAAGACCTTCGCGAACGGCTTCAGTCTTCCTCTGTCGGTGATCTGTTAACCGGGCTGAAGGATGGTGCCAACACGGCGTATAGTTCGATAAACAGCACGCTGACCGGGTTGGTGTAGCGCTGCGCAGTATTGAGAATAGTCAAATCTGGAGGTGCATTTTATTGACCTCCAGACGCCGGAAACCGCTTATACAGAGTAGAAATACCTACATCAAATATCATAGCCACGCGCTGCCGTGGCTCTCCAGCAGCGAGCAGTCGCCCCACCTGTGCCCATTCTTCTGGTGTCAGTTTTGGTCGGCGACCACCAATGCGCCCCTGTTCTCGTGCTGCCGCTAACCCGGCGCGCGTCCGTTCAACAATCAATTCCCTTTCCATTTCGGCCAGTGCGCCCATGACGTGAAAGAAAAAACGCCCCATAGGGGTAGAGGTATCAATACTGTCTGTCAGGCTACGAAAATTAACACCACGCTGGCGCAATTCCTCGATCAGAATGACAAGATGGCGCATGCTCCTTCCCAGTCTGTCCAGCTTCCAGACTACCAGCGTGTCGCCTTCCTGAAGCGTCTTTAGCAACCTCTTTAATCCCGGTCTTTCCGCTTTAGTACCGCTTATTTTATCTTCAAAAATTTGCTCACATCCTGCGCTTTCCAGCGCATTTATTTGCAGCATGGTGTTCTGGTCATTTGTTGATACCCGTACATATCCAATCAGCATAGAAAATAACTCCACCTGTAAACGCATTAGCGGCCCGCATTGTATCGAGCAACGTCATTTCTGGCTGTACTGCAGAAAATGGCCAACATAGTCAGAAGTGGCGGTGTGTTCCGGAAAACGTT
>NZ_JAOWGQ010000004.1:0-505 GCF_030333085.1 Citrobacter sp. Cpa228
GAAAACGTGGCGGATATTAACCTGGACACGCTCCATAAACGGCGAAAAAAAGAGTGGAAGCGAACGGGGATCCCGCCAAATCCTCTGCGCAAAGGAACCCCCTTTGATTATTCAGGGGGGACACATTGTTTTTTTTATTATTAATACGGATGTTGAATGGTTCTTAATGGCATGGATAAATTATGGAAAAAGAGCTGAAATTCTCGGACGGATTGCGAAGAAGCCTCGAAGGCAGCAATAAAAAATATCCGCTTCATAACTATTTGCAGCAAAAAAGTGAGCTGGCGCGAACGCAGGAAATTCTGCGCAATATCGAGGCCAGCAATGAAAAAGGAAAATGGCTGGCGCATTTTCGCCTGAAAGAGAAAGAGTTGCTGGACGTGCTGAAAAATGCTCCGCCGGACCCGGTGCTGCCGCCTCCGGCACCGCTGATTAAAGTTCGGGGGGTCATTGAAAAACTGACGCAGCGGCGGGTGGTGCAGCATTTCGACGTTCTGTCCTATCC
>NZ_JAOWGQ010000045.1:0-9861 GCF_030333085.1 Citrobacter sp. Cpa228
ATCAATAGTGAATCTAATAGACATGCCGGAGTTATGAATAATACTGTTCAGTGTTTTTCGCGGGGATATACCCTCTGAAGCCAAAGAACGCGAGAGACTATTGATGACAGACTTAAGCCGCTTCTCCCCTGAGTCCTTAATTCCCAAAGTAAAAATGTACTTCAGACACTCACCTACGCCATGCAGTCTGGTTGCTTCTTTGTGCAATGTTTTATCATCTGGGCTCATTGCAGCGTTTACCAGTATATCCATATGTTTTTGTGCTAAAGCATTAATGTTGTCCATTGACATCTCCTTATTGATTGGTTTATCGCTAAGGCGATTCTCTTACTAAGAGACAACGAAAAATATCAAAAAGTGCTCCGGTTTGGCATTAATTCATATTGAAGACATCAATGAATAGATGCCTTTAATATAGATTTAATATCTATATTGAGTTTTGATTCTCAGTACCGACAAATCGCTATTAGTGCGCGCCGCCGCCACTCCCTGCACCGAATGGCGGTTTGGCAAACCGATACCAGGCCGAGTAGCACGAGGAAAATCCCTGCAGACATCCAGAAGATTTCGTTAGCAGAAATAATCAGGCCCTGGTGAGTAATGCCAGTCAGTTAAGCAACTGACTGGCCCTTTTTGTGCACAGAAAACCCCCAGCCAGGCTGAGGGTTCCGTAAAGCTTTCAGCTTTGGGCCAGTTATTAAAACCCCTTTTGATTTGTTAAAACATCTTGCGGTCTGGCAACTGCAAAAGTTCAACAAGAAATCAAAAGGGGGTTCCAATGGGGGACGAGAAGAGCTTAGCGCACACCCGATGGAACTGTAAATATCACATAGTTTTTGCGCCCAAATACCGAAGACAAGCATTCTACGGGGAGAAACGCAGGGCGATAGGCAGCATCTTAAGAAAGCTGTGCGAGTGGAAAAACGTACGAATCCTGGAAGCGGAATGCTGCGCAGATCATATCCATATGCTGTAAGCGTAAAGCCAGCGCCGTATGTAGCCATTAAGGGATGCTATTAATGCCAAAATCATAACCCCTTTAAAATGTCATTTTTATCTCATTTCATTTCCAATTGTAATGATAACCATTCTCATGTTAATGTAGACGCGTGATAATTAACTTTTGATGCAATCCGCATGTCTGACCGCGCCACTACTACCGCTTGCTTCACGCTCGAGTCGCTTTATGGCGCACATCACGGCTGGCTGAAAAGCTGGCTGACGCGCAAACTCCAATCTGCCTTTGATGCTGATGATATTGCCCAGGACACATTTTTACGGGTAATGGGCAGTGACTCGCTCAAGACTGTCCGTGACCCTCGTTCCTTCCTGTGTACTATTGCCAAACGGGTGATGGTCGACCTGTTTCGTCGAAACGCGCTGGAAAAAGCCTATCTGGAGATGCTGGCGCTGATGCCGGAAAATCTCGCGCCTTCGCCCGAGGAAAGTGAGAGCCAGCTCGAAACCCTGCAACTCATCGACAGCATGCTTGACGGCCTGAACGGAAAAAGACGCGAAGCGTTTTTGCTTTCGCAACTGGAGGGGCTCAAATACAGCGAGATCGCGCTTAAGCTCGGCGTCTCCGTCAGCTCGGTGAAAAAGTATGTGGCAAAGGCTATCGAACATTGTCTGCTGTTTCGTCTGGAGCACGGCTTGTGAACGCTGCTATCTCCGATTCTCGCCGTCAGGCATTGCGCTCAGCATCACACTGGTATGCGGTATTGAGCGGCGATCGCGTTAGTCCGCAGCAGGAAGCTCGCTGGCAACAATGGTATGAGCTAGACCAAGACAATCAGTGGGCATGGCAACAGGTTGAAAACCTACGCAACCAGCTCAACCATGTACCGGGCGATGTCGCCAGCCGGGCGCTGCATGATACGCACCTAACCCGTCGTCACGTCATGAAAGGGCTGCTGTTACTGCTTGGCGTGGGCGGCGGCTGGCAGCTCTGGCAATCTGAGGCCGGTGAAGGTCTGCGTGCCGACTACCGCACCGCTAAAGGCGTGGTCAGCCATGAGCGGCTGGAAGATGGTTCACTGCTGACGCTCAACACACAAAGCGCCGCTGATGTTCGTTTTGATGCGCATCAGCGTACCGTCCACCTCTGGTACGGTGAAATTGCCATCGTTACAGCCAAAGACGACCAACTGCGACCTTTCCGCGTGATGACGCTCCAGGGTCAGCTCACCGCATTAGGCACAGAATTTACTGTCTTTCAGCACGATAACATCACGCGCGTAGCCGTACAGCAGCATGCTGTTGAAGTCAGCCTGGCAAATCATCCGCAGGAAAAACGTATCGTCAACGCTGGCGAGGGCCTGCAGTTTAGCGCGTCTGAATTTGCTGAAATCGCCACATCGGATGATGAAAGCGCAGCCTGGACACAGGGCGTTCTGAGTTTCAGTGATAAACCGCTGGGTGAGGTCATTGCCACGCTGAGCCGTTATCGCAACGGTGTGCTGCGCTGTGATCCGGCAGTGGCGGGACTTCGCCTGAGCGGGACTTTCCCACTGAAAAATACCGATGCAATTCTGAATGTTATTGCTCAGACTCTTCCAGTTAAAATTCAGTCAGTTACACGATACTGGGTCAATATCTCAGCGTTGTAAGAAAAATAATTCTCATTTTTATTGTCCCTTTTCCCCTTCTCGTTCGACTCATAGCTGAACACAACAAAAATGATGATGGAGAAGGTATGACGCATTCACGCGTTTTGCACAAAACAACACCTTTGGTTAATGCCATTCGCCTGTGCCTGCTGCCACTGGCCGGCCTTTCGTTATCAACCTTCGCAGCGCAGGTTGATATTGCCCCAGGTGCGCTCGACAAGGCGCTTAACCAATATGCCGCACACAGCGGAATTACCTTGTCGGTGGACGCCAGCCTGACACGCGGCAAACAGAGCAACGGCCTTCACGGTGACTACGATGTCGAAACCGGTCTGCAACATCTGCTGAGCGGCAGCGGCCTGCAGGTAAAACCGCTGGGCAATAACAGCTGGACGCTGGAGCCCGCACCGAAAGAAGATGCCCTGACTGTGGTGGGCGACTGGCTGGGCGACGCGCGTGAAAATGACGTTTTCGAACATGCTGGCACACGTGACGTTATCCGCCGTGAGGATTTCGCCAAAACCGGCGCGACGACCATGCGCGAAGTGCTCAACCGTATCCCTGGCGTCACCGCCCCGGAAAACAACGGGACTGGCAGCCACGACCTGGCGATGAACTTTGGTATTCGCGGTCTGAACCCGCGCCTTGCCAGCCGTTCAACGGTGCTGATGGACGGTATTCCGGTGCCGTTTGCCCCTTACGGTCAGCCGCAGCTTTCACTGGCGCCTGTTTCGCTCGGAAATATGGACGCCATCGATGTGGTACGCGGCGGTGGCGCGGTGCGTTACGGGCCACAAAACGTGGGGGGTGTGGTGAACTTTGTCACCCGCGCCATTCCTCAAGACTTCGGTATCGAAGCAGGTATGGAAGGGCAGCTTAGCCCAACTTCTTCGCAAAATAATCCGAAAGAGACGCATAACCTGATGGTGGGCGGCACGGCGGATAATGGTTTTGGCACTGCCCTGCTTTACTCCGGCACCCGCGGCAGCGACTGGCGCGAGCATAGCGCCACGCGCATCGATGACCTGATGCTGAAAAGTAAATATGCGCCGAACGAGGTGCACACTTTCAACAGCCTGCTGCAATACTATGACGGCGAAGCCGACATGCCCGGCGGCCTGTCCCGCGCAGATTACGACGCCGACCGCTGGCAGTCCACGCGTCCGAACGATCGCTTCTGGGGTCGTCGCAAGCTGGCAAACCTTGGCTATCAGTTCCAGCCGGATAACCAGCATAAATTCAACATTCAGGGCTTCTACACCGAAACCCTACGCAGCGGCTACTTAGAACAAGGCAAACGTACCACCCTTTCACCGCGTAACTACTGGGTGCGAGGCATTGAACCGCGCTACAGCCAGAGCTTTATGATTGGCTCTTCCGCGCACGAAGTGGGCGTCGGCTACCGCTATGTAAGTGAATCGACGCATGAAATGCGTTACTACACCACCACCAGCGGCGGACAGCTGCCGACCAGCGCCAGCCCTTACGATCGCGACACCCGTTCCGGTACCGAAGCGCACGCGTGGTATCTGGATGACAAAATCGACGTGGGTAACTGGACCATCACGCCGGGTATACGCTTTGAACATATCGAGTCATACCAAAACAACGCCATTAAACGTACGCACGAGGAAGTGAGCTATAACGCCCCGCTTCCAGCGCTAAACGTGCTCTATCACCTAACTGATAGCTGGAATCTTTATGCAAACACTGAAGGCTCGTTCGGCACCGTACAGTACAGCCAAATTGGCAAGGCTGTGCAAAGCGGCAATGTGGAACCGGAAAAAGCGCGAACCTGGGAGCTCGGAACCCGATACGACGATGGTGCGCTGACGGCAGAAATGGGGCTGTTCCTGATTAACTTTAATAATCAGTACGACTCCAACCAGCTCAACGATACCGTGACCGCACGCGGTAAAACGCGCCATACCGGACTGGAAACTCAGGCTCGCTATGACCTTGGCACGCTGACGCCAGTCCTCGACAACATCTCCGTCTACGCAAGCTATGCATATGTGAACGCCGAGATCCGCGAGAAAGGCGACACCTACGGCAACCAAGTGCCGTTCTCGCCGAAACACAAAGGCACATTGGGCGTGGACTATAAACCGGGCAGTTGGACCTTCAACCTGAACAGCGATTTCCAGTCCAGCCAGTTTGCGGATAACGCCAACACCGTTAAAGAGAGCGCCGACGGCAGCACCGGCCGGATCCCTGGTTTCATGCTCTGGGGCGCGCGCATAGCCTATGACTTCGGTCCGCAGATGGCAGATCTGAACCTTGCGTTTGGTGTGAAAAATATCTTCGACCAAGAATATTTTACCCGCTCTTATGACGACAACAACAAAGGCATTTACGCCGGCCAGCCGCGCACACTCTACATGCAGGGATCGTTGAAGTTCTAATCCCCGATTACCCGGCCTGCATGCTGTTTTGTGGGCTGGGTAAGCGAAGCGCCACCCGGCTTTCAGGAGCACCCATGTTCACATTTTTTCGAGTTCTTGTTGCAGGCCTGCTGCTTGTCACAGGCCACGCCTTTGCCACCACGGTACAGGATGAGCACGGCATTTTTACGCTTGATAAAACGCCACAGCGGATAGTGGTGCTGGAACTGTCGTTTGCAGACGCGCTGGCCGCCGTCGATGTCAGTCCGGTCGGCATTGCCGACGATAATGATGCGACGCGCATTCTTCCAGAGGTTCGCGCCCATCTGAAAACCTGGCAGTCTGTTGGCACCCGTGCGCAGCCGAGTTTAGAAGCCATCAGTATGCTAAAACCGGATCTGATCATTGCCGATAGCAGCCGCCATGCGGGGATTTGCAACGCCTTGCGGCAAATCGCACCGGTCCTGCTGCTTAAGTCTCGTAATGAAACCTATGCTGAAAATCTGCAGTCTGCGACCATCATCGGCGACGTTGTCGGCAAAAAGGCACAGATGCAATCACGCCTGGAGCAACACAAACAACGGATGTCAAAGTGGGCCAGCGAGTTGCCAAAAGGCACGCTGGTCTTGTTCGGTACATCCCGTGAACAGCAGTTCAATCTGCACACGCGTGATACCTATACCGGGAGTGTCCTGGCCGCTCTTGGGCTGACGGTGCCCGCGATGAAGGCCGGTGTGTCGATGCCATCCATTGGTCTGGAACAGTTGCTGGCAGTCAATCCTGCATGGTTGTTAGTCGCACACTATCGCGAAGAGAGCATCGTGAAACGCTGGCAGCAAGACCCGCTATGGCAGATATTAACGGCTGTGCAAAAACAGCAGACGGCTTCGGTCGATAGTAACGCCTGGGCGCGAATGCGCGGCATTTTTGCGGCCGAACGTATTGCCAGCGACACGGTAAAAATCTTTCATCACCAGCCTTTATCTGATGTGAAATGACAGTTCTCAGACACCCAGCGCTGCAGTGGGGGCTTCCTCTTGCCGCGCTTATCGTTGTTTTCTGGCTGAGTCTGTTTTGCTACTCGGCCATTCCTATTTCTGGGGTTGACGCGATTCGTGCCTTGCTGCCCGACTCTACGCCGACGCTGGCACATGCGCTGGTGCAAAACCTTCGTCTGCCGCGAAGTCTGGTCGCCATTTTGATCGGCGCTAGCCTGGCTCTTGCGGGAACGCTGCTGCAGACCCTGACGCATAATTCAATGGCCTCCCCGTCATTGCTCGGCATAAACAGCGGCGCGGCGCTGGCGATGGCGCTCACCAGCGCCGTCAGCCCAACACCCGTTACGGGTTACTCCATCGCCTTTATCGCCGCCTGCGGCGGCGGCATAAGCTGGCTGTTGGTGATGGCCGCAGGCGGTGGATTTCGCCATACCCAAGACAAAAACAAACTGATCCTTGCGGGTATCGCCTTCTCGGCTTTTTGTATGGCCTTGACCCGTATCACCCTGCTGCTGTCTGAAGATCACGCCTACGGTATTTTTTACTGGCTAGCGGGGGGCGTATCCCACGCACGCTGGCAGGAACTCTGGCAGCTTTTGCCGATGGTGGCGATGGCTGTACCGGTGGTGTTGCTGCTGGCTAATCAACTGAATCTGCTTAACGTCAGCGATAGCACCGCCCGCACGCTGGGGGTCAATCTGCCCAGGCTACGTTTGATCATCAATATTCTGTTGCTGCTTCTCGTCGGCGCCTGCGTCAGTGTGGCGGGTCCAGTGGCGTTTATTGGTCTGCTGATGCCGCATCTGGCTCGCTTCTGGGTGGGATTCGATCTACGCAAGGTGCTGCCGATGAGCATGCTTTTGGGCGCCACGTTGATGCTACTGGCGGATGTTCTGGCGCGGGCACTGGCCTTCCCCGGCGAATTGCCCGCGGGAGCCGTGCTGGCGCTGATTGGCGCGCCCTGCTTTGTCTGGCTGGTCAGGAGGCGCGGATGAAAATTACGATAGTCATTTTCATCGCCCTCGCACTGACAGGAATTTCGGTACTGTCGTTGCAAATGGGGGTGATCTCGGTTCCCTTTCGCGCCCTGATAACCGACTGGCAGACCGGACTCGAATATCATTACGTGTTAACGGCATACCGCCTGCCGCGACTACTACTGGCGCTGTTTGTGGGTGCCGCCCTCGCGGTTGCAGGCGTTCTGGTACAGGGGATCGTACGTAACCCTCTGGCATCGCCGGATATTCTCGGCGTAAACCATGCCGCCAGTTTTGCCTCTGTGGGCGCTCTGCTTCTCTTACCGTCCCTGCCGGTGGTTGCACTGCCACTACTGGCATTTGCCGGCGGTATGACGGGCCTGATCTTGCTGAAAATGCTGGCGAACACCAGCCAGCCAGTGAAGTTGGCGCTCACAGGTGTCGCGCTTTCTGCCTGCTGGGCCAGCCTGACGGATTATCTGATGCTCTCGCGCCCACAGGATGTGAACAGCGCTCTGCTGTGGCTGACCGGTAGCTTATGGGGTCGTGACTGGAGCTTTGTGAAGGTTGCCGTCCCGCTGCTGATTTTGTTTCTGCCGCTGAGCCTGAGTTTTTGCCGCAATCTCGATCTCTTGGCGCTGGGTGATGCGCGCGCGACCACGCTCGGCGTGTCGGTGTCGCGCACCCGGTTTCGGGCTTTGCTACTGGCTGTCGCCATGACGTCTACGGGCGTGGCCGTCTGCGGTCCGATTAGCTTTATTGGTCTCGTGGTGCCACATATGGTGCGCAGCATTACCGGTGGACGTCATCGCTGGCTGCTGCCCGTTTCGGCCCTGACAGGTGCGTTACTGTTGGTGATGGCCGACCTGCTGGCGCGAATTATTCATCCCCCGCTGGAGCTTCCAGCTGGCGTGCTGACCGCCATTATCGGCGCGCCATGGTTTGTCTGGCTGCTTGTGAGAATGCGATAAATGACATTACGAACGGAAAAACTGACGATCAGTTACGGTACAACCAAGGTATTAGACGGCGTATCACTCACACTGCCTGTGGGCAAGATTACTGCCCTACTTGGCCCTAACGGTTGTGGGAAATCGACGCTGTTAAACTGTTTTTCACGGCTGTTAATGCCGCAGTCCGGCACCGTATTTCTTGACGACAATCCCATCAATACGTTCTCATCGCGCCAGCTTGCCCGCAGGCTGGCACTGCTGCCGCAGCATCATTTAACGCCAGAGGGGATCACCGTCCGAGAACTGGTATCCTACGGCCGCAACCCGTGGTTACCACTTTGGGGGCGTCTTTGTGCGCAAGACAATGCGCGGGTCAATGTCGCCATGAGCCAGACCCAAATCCATCATCTTGCCGACAGACGGTTAACCGATCTTTCTGGCGGCCAACGCCAGCGCGCATTTCTGGCGATGGTCTTGGCGCAGGATACGCCCGTTGTCCTGCTCGATGAGCCAACTACCTATCTCGATATCAATCATCAGGTGGAACTGATGCGGTTGATGGGCGCACTCCGAGGTCAGGGAAAAACGGTAGTCGCAGTGCTGCACGACCTTAATCAGGCAAGCCGATACTGTGATCATCTGGTGGTCATGGCCAACGGACATGTGATGGCACAAGGCACACCGGAAGCAGTGATGAATCCTGGATTGCTGAGAAGCGTATTCAGCGTGGAAACGGAGATCCATCCCGAGCCGATATCTGGCAGACCGATGTGTGTGATAATGTAGATTGTACAGGTCGTATGAAGCAAACCTCGGCTAAACGAAACGGGAACTGTGCCGCTGTGTCTTTCTGACTGGCTCTGAACGCTTACGATGAGCACATCAACTTGTTTTAGAATGCCCGCTTTGTGCTGTGAGTTCAACGGGTCGATGCAACGCTATCCTTAATCGAGGGGGACGTTGCCATGAAACGAAGAACGCGTATTTACTACACGCCAGAGCAGAAAACGATTATCTGGGACAGGTATAAGCAAGGTGATTCCCTGCATGATATCGCCCTGCGTTTCTCCCCGTAGAATGCTTGTCTTCGGTATTTGGGCGCAAAAACTATGTGATATTTACAGTTCCATCGGGTGTGCGCTAAGCTCTTCTCGTCCCCCATTGGAACCCCCTTTTGATTTCTTGTTGAACTTTTGCAGTTGCCAGACCGCAAGATGTTTTAACAAATCAAAAGGGGTTTTAATAACTGGCCCAAAGCTGAAAGCTTTACGGAACCCTCAGCCTGGCTGGGGGTTTTCTGTGCACAAAAAGGGCCAGTCAGTTGCTTAACTGACTGGCATTACTCACCAGGGCCTGATTATTTCTGCTAACGAAATCTTCTGGATGTCTGCAGGGATTTTCCTCGTGCTACTCGGCCTGGTATCGGTTTGCCAAACCGCCATTCGGTGCAGGGAGTGGCGGCGGCGCGCACTAATAGCGATTTGTCGGTACTGAGAATCAAAACTCAATATAGATATTAAATCTATATTAAAGGCATCTATTCATTGATGTCTTCAATATGAATTAATGCCAAACCGGAGCACTTTTTGATATTTTTCGTTGTCTCTTAGTAAGAGAATCGCCTTAGCGATAAACCAATCAATAAGGAGATGTCAATGGACAACATTAATGCTTTAGCACAAAAACATATGGATATACTGGTAAACGCTGCAATGAGCCCAGATGATAAAACATTGCACAAAGAAGCAACCAGACTGCATGGCGTAGGTGAGTGTCTGAAGTACATTTTTACTTTGGGAATTAAGGACTCAGGGGAGAAGCGGCTTAAGTCTGTCATCAATAGTCTCTCGCGTTCTTTGGCTTCAGAGGGTATATCCCCGCGAAAAACACTGAACAGTATTATTCATAACTCCGGCATGTCTATTAGATTCACTATTGAT
>NZ_JAOWGQ010000046.1:0-19838 GCF_030333085.1 Citrobacter sp. Cpa228
GGTAATGACTCCAACTTATTGATAGTGTTTTATGTTCAGATAATGCCCGATGACTTTGTCATGCAGCTCCACCGATTTTGAGAACGACAGCGACTTCCGTCCCAGCCGTGCCAGGTGCTGCCTCAGATTCAGGTTATGCCGCTCAATTCGCTGCGTATATCGCTTGCTGATTACGTGCAGCTTTCCCTTCAGGCGGGATTCATACAGCGGCCAGCCATCCGTCATCCATATCACCACGTCAAAGGGTGACAGCAGGCTCATAAGACGCCCCAGCGTCGCCATAGTGCGTTCACCGAATACGTGCGCAACAACCGTCTTCCGGAGCCTGTCATACGCGTAAAACAGCCAGCGCTGGCGCGATTTAGCCCCGACATAGCCCCACTGTTCGTCCATTTCCGCGCAGACGATGACGTCACTGCCCGGCTGTATGCGCGAGGTTACCGACTGCGGCCTGAGTTTTTTAAGTGACGTAAAATCGTGTTGAGGCCAACGCCCATAATGCGGGCGGTTGCCCGGCATCCAACACCATTCATGGCCATATCAATGATTTTCTGGTGCGTACCGGGTTGAGAAGCGGTGTAAGTGAACTGCAGTTGCCATGTTTTACGGCAGTGAGAGCAGAGATAGCGCTGATGTCCGGCAGTGCTTTTGCCGTTACGCACCACCCCGTCAGTAGCTGAACAGGAGGGACAGCTGATAGAAACAGAAGCCACTGGAGCACCTCAAAAACACCATCATACACTAAATCAGTAAGTTGGCAGCATCACCCTATTGTTGACCACTACACATCTATTTTATAGGTAACCCCTTAAAAGATTTAATCTCCTTGATACTGAAACTGGTATTCATCTCCTTTATATTCCCAATTTTTCGTATCCTTATCATTGATACGTTGTGAAAATCATCCATATCTTTTACTACAAGATGCAGAAGATAGTCGTATCTCCCGGAAATATTATGACAGGCAATTACATTATCAATCTTCATTATTTCTGCCTCAAAATGTTGCATGCACTCCTCGGAATGAAGATCTAATGTAATATTCATGAATGCATAAAAATTGTATCCAAGGCTTTTCGGTTCGATAAAAGCCCGATAGTTTTTTATCACTTCCTGCTCTAAAAACTTTAGCCGTTTCCAGCAGGCTGGAGGGGAAAGAAAAACACGCTTGGCAATCTCAGCGTTGTTCAGCCTGCCATCTTCCTGCAAGAGCTTTAAAATCTGCATATCAACTTTGTCAAGCTTTACCATGTTCAACCTCCTGTGATAGCAATCATATTCGTAATTTTATGAAATAAAATTAACCAAATCAACAAAAACAAGAAATAAGATAAGCCATAAATTGTAAAAATAGTTAATTTTTAAAAAGATAATTAATATGCTTGCCGGGTATAATCATTTATGAAGTGCAAACCTCTGTAAATAATTACCATAAAATATCCTCACACAGGAATATACCTATGACCATATTGGAACAGAACATCGACAGGGCCTCATTGTCACCAGAAGAGTGGAAAAAACTAACCCGATTTGACAGTACAGATGTAGGATGGATTATTATAAGCATAGGTATGGCTATCGGCGCCGGGATTGTGTTTTTACCGGTCCAGGTGGGGCTTATTGGATTGTGGGTATTCCTGCTTTCTTCCATCATTGGTTATCCGGCCATGTACCTGTTTCAAAGATTGTTTATCAATACGCTGGCAGATTCGCGAGAGTGTAAAGACTATCCCGGTGTTATCGAGGGCTATCTGGGAAAAAACTGGGGAATGCTCCTCGGTCTGCTCTACTTTCTCATGCTGGTCATCTGGATATTCGCCTACCCTACGGCGTTGACTAACGATACAGCGTCGTATTTACACACGTTTGGCTTAACTGAGGGTCTTTTATCAGAGAACCCTTTCTATGGCCTAATTCTTATTACATTTCTTGTGCTTATTGCTTCACGTAGTGAAGAACTCTTGTTCAGGATTTCCTCTTTCATGGTGTTATCAAAACTGGTGGTAGTGCTTATCCTGGGGTTGATGATGGTCAGCATGTGGGACCTCTCCAAAAACATCGGTTCATTCCCTTCTTTTAGTATTTTAATCAAAAACGCCATTATCACCTTGCCATTTACGTTGACATCAATCCTGTTTATTCAGTCTTTGAGTCCGATGGTAATTTCATATCGTGCAAAAAACAAATCTATAGAAGTGGCAAGATATAAAGCGCTAAGAGCAATGAATATCGCTTTTGGTACACTGTTCATCGTTGTTTTCTTTTATGCATTATCATTCACTTTCGCCCTCGGTCACGATGAAGCTGTCAAAGCCTACGAACAAAATATTTCAGCACTGGCTATTGCCGCACAGTTTATTGAAGGAGATGCAGCAAAGTATGTGACGCCAGTTGGTGTTGCATTGAATATCTTTGCCCTGATGACTGCCTTCTTCGGCGTTTACCTCGGGTTCAAAGAGGCTGTACAGGGACTGGCGATGAACGCATTGACCCGTTTTATACCCTCAGAGAAAATCAATAAAAAAGCGCTTAACGTTGGTATTGTCATTTTCACTATCGTCATCGCCTGGGGGGCAATCGTTCTGAACCTGCCGGTTCTGCTATTCACCTCAATCTGCAGCCCCATTTTCGGCATCGTTGGTTGCTTAATCCCTGCTTATTTGGTTTACAAGGTACCCTCCCTTCACCGATATAAGGGGGGTTCTCTGTATCTGATCATCTTTACTGGCATCCTGCTCTGTATTTCTCCGTTCCTGAAATTCATTTAATCAAACATATCTGTCCAAAGAAGGTTAAATTATGAAGTACAATTTTGATGAAATTATCAACAGAAAAAATACTGATGCCCTGAACTACGATGGGTGGAGACAATATATATTCAAGGCCGACAAGAATGCCCACTTTGACTTTAAGGACGATGAATTTGTCAGAATGTGGGTTGCTGATATGGATTTTGCGACACCTCCGGAAATCCTTGCAGCGATTCAGGAGAGGCTTGATAAAAAAATACTCGGTTACACAAAAGTTTACGATGATGAGTACTATCATATTTTCCACAACTGGTGCCAGAGACGCTATGACTGGAATATAGATACCACAGAGATCGTGCTTTCACCGGGCATTATCCCTGCACTTAACCGTCTGGTACCGTTACTGACACAACAGGATGAAAGTGTGTTGATCAATACACCATCCTATACGCCGTTTAAGCAGGCTGGAGACTATAGCTATCGTCGAGTGATCTGTTCTGATTTGCTGGAACAGGACAATGAATACGTTATCGACTTCAACGATATGGAGAAAAAACTAACCGATCCTTCTCTAAATATTAAGCTGTTCATTTTATCCAATCCGCAAAATCCAACCGGGAAGGTCTGGTCAGAACAAGAATTAATGAGAATGGGGCAGTTGTGCCTTAAAAACAATGTCTGGATCATTTCAGACGAAATACATTGTGATTTACTGAGAGATGGGGTCAATCATATCCCGATGGCAAAACTGTTCCCAGACACTGATAAGATCATCACCTGTATGGCACCAAGCAAAACCTTTAATCTTGCCGGAAATCTGATGTCCCATATTTTTATTAAAAATGAAAAGGTCAGAAAAGAATGGTTACGTCTTTATGATGAGTTTCTTTCACCACTGAGTCTGGCTGCGACCAAAGCTGCCTGGTCCCGGTGCGACGAGTGGCTGGAACAATTAAAACACTATCTTGATGATAACTTCAGACTGGTAGAAAAATTTACCCAGGAGCACTTTCCTGACGCAAACTTTAAAATTCCCGATGCAACTTATCTGGCATGGATAAATATTGAGAAATACCTGCCACCGCAGGTAGACAGACAACAGCTTTCTCTCTATTTCGCCAACCAGACGGGAATACTGCTTGAAGGCGGGAACATGTTTGTAAGCAATGGAGAGGGTTACATCCGGATTAATCTTGCCTGTCCACGCGCCGTGATACAAGAAGGATTAGAGAGAATAAGAAAAGCACTGAAATAGTAAATCCCTGAAAATTTCAGCCTGATCATTCAAAAGGTCGCAGTTTAAACAATGCGACCTTTATACCGGATAATTTAGCATGTTGAATCGATTTTCGGAGACTCTCTATCGCGCTGGACGGCTCTGCATGTACATTGTCGCCTGAAAAATAATATCAGGGATATAAATAGCCTGTTAATACATCGTTTCCTCTCTTCATGACACTCTGACTCATCAATATAGTGTCACAGCATTGTGAGGGCACTGGACAACGCATTCGCCACAACCATCACAGCGTTCGTTGTCAGCCGACACCAGTCCAGACTCATTAATAAAGCAAGCCTGTCGTGGGCATACATCCACGCACTGTTTACACTGTCTGACAGGATTCACACAGGCAGAGTTACAGAACACCGGGCGCAGTCCGGTATCAAAACGAGACTGCACGCGTAGCGCGTCACTCGAACATGCTGCGATACACAAACCACAGCCATCACAACTGGCATATTCAATCATCAGTTGCGGGTAACCGTCTTCATGTCTGGACAGGACTCCCATTGGGCAGACATCAATGCACTGACTACATTGGGTACACTGGGTAATGAACTCCGCATCAGGAACCGCCCCTGGCGGCAGCGAATGTCCCAGCCGGGTAGACAGTACTTCTGGCGTTGTGTGCTTTGCCGCGCTGACAAATGCACGAAACAGTCCGCGCCGACTGACGTGCCGGTGAGCCATCAATTCATGATAATATTTCTCTGATTTGTTCATCCGAAATACAGCCGCTTCACCGCAGGTTGCAACGCCCGTTGCTGTTGCAAATCCTGCAAATAGCGCGAGGTCACGGCGGCAAGGCGAGCATAGAACGGACTCACCCTGTTGCCCTGCAGACGTTCAAGATAGCGATATCCCCACGGTAACAAATAAACCTCTAACAGCTGATTAACTGCTGCATCTTTTCCAGCATCAAGTATCGCACTGCAGGCTAACAACATCAGCCCAAACTGATCTTCCGGCTCATTTTGACCCGAATTAAAAGTCATTCCCTGAGACTGCAGAAACGCCCGGTACTCAGCGGTGGTATTGCCCATTAGCAGGTTATCGCGTTCCAGCCAGACAGATCCCCAGGGTGGCACGGGCATTTCGCCCTGTCCTTCAAACAGCACGGAGAATTGCCATGCCAGTTCATCATTATCGGGAAACGGCCAGTCTGCGCACAGTGAAGCTGTCCCCGCAGGGTCGCGCCATGGGTACAGTTCCGACAGAGTGGGCAGACAGTCGAAAAGTGCTTTCACCTCTGGTCGTTCCGGAGAGTAGTAAAACAGTGCACCGAGGATCCTCGGTAATACAATATTGGGGGACATCCTGAATTCTCCTGAAAACAGAGCGGCTACAGCCGCTCACAGATTACATCGGCAACGTCCACAGATTGTAGAATGCGATCCTACCCACCAGTTCCGCAGCGATAACCACCAGTGACGTGGTCGCCAGAACGGCCACATTAGTTTTGAGTCGTACCCAGGCCAACACACCGACAATGCCGACAGCCAGCAGTACAACCTGAGCAGTGAACCAACTGGATTGAGCCGCAGTTAGCACCCCATCAGCATCCATAAGCGTCAAAATATAACCTGGACGCAGGCAGAAGCTGACCAGAATCGCCAGCACGCTCACCAGCAACCCCAGGCGCAGACCAAACAGTCCGGCCAGAATGCCGCCACCGATCATCGGAGTCAGGACCATCATCACCGTAGTGTAAGATGTCCGCCAGGTGACCACCGTCGGCAACTGATAGATTTGCGGGATGGCGAAGATAAAAACCACCCCCACCGCAGCCGCCAGCCACACCAGTCCTTTACATAACGAAGCTGCTCCACGATTGAGAAGCAACCCCAGTGCGCCCAGCCCGCCAAGTGTCGCAAACACCGCCGATAACACGATTTCGTTGCTCATCGGTGAATGGCCCACTCGCAGCAACATATTCAATGCTCGTAAAGGCTGGCCTACATGGAAAATGCCCAGCAACACCCCAACGCCAAACAGACACATCGCAGAGAAAAGACCAACGGCCATACGCTGCCTGTCAACCTGCCCCAGGGTGCCGCCAATCAGCAACAGAATAAACGCGCCAACTGCGCTCTGAGTAAAGACGGTAAAAAAGACCAGAGGTAACTCATGCATTGCGCACCTCACTCATGTTCACGATGGCCCCTTCCTTGTCTCCCGTCGGGCGGGCCTTCGGATGGGGTTTAATAATAAGGTTAGGATGAGTAAACGATGCGGCGGGTAACGGCGCGATTTCATTCTCAGTGCCATATTTCTTCCGTAACTCATCGATCGGCCCGAAATCCAGCGCGCGCTGTGGACAAGAGTCCACACAAATTGGTCGCAGATTTTTCTCCAGTCGATCAAGGCAACCATCGCACTTACGCATCACTTTAGCCTGAGCATCAAATTGTGGCGCGCCATACGGGCAGCGCATTTCGCAATAACGGCATCCGACACAAATATTGTCATCGACCAGCACCAGTCCGTCCTCTTCACGTTTGTGCATCGCTCCGGTAGGACATCCAGAGACACAAACCGGTTCATCACAGTGGTTACAGGCAATAGAGAGGTAGTAGGTAAAAGTGTCGTTGTGCCAGCTTTCTCCTTCTTTCACCCAACTTCCGCCGCCATATTCATATACCCGACGGAATTTCGGTCCCACGTCCAGATCTTTATTATCCTTGCAACTAACCTGGCAGGTTTTACAACCTGAGCAACGCGAGGAGTCAACATAAAAGCCATACTGTTTCATTGCGGATCACTCCTTAAGCGCGTTTGATTTCAACCAGGTTGGTATGTTGCGGGTTCCCTTTTGCCAGCGGCGACGGCAGGTGGCTGGTCAACGTGTTAATACATCCGCCCACGTCCACACCGTTGCTGTCCAGTCGGGTCCACGCGCCTTGCGGCATTGCCACCACGCCCGGCAGAATGCGCTGTGTCACCTTGCAGGGGATCTCCACCACACCGCGATCGTTGAATACATGGATCATATCGCCTGATTTCAACTGACGCGTGTTGGCGTCTATCGGGTTGATCCAGACTTCATCCGGTACCGCTTCATGCAGCATCAGCACACTGGCATATGTTGAGTGCGTGTGACCTTTGGTGTGAAAACCGCTCATCTGTAGCGGATATTTTGCTGTCAGACTCTTGTTCAGATGGGACTCTGTCACTACACAAAATTCAGGAACAGCCGGAATGCGATCTCCTTCCGGTAGTGTCCAGGCTTTAGCCAGTTCCGCCAGAGTGTGCGAGTAAATCTCAATCTTCCCGGAAGGTGTCGTCAGTGGACTGGCAATCGGATCATGGCGGAAATCAGCAAGGATAATACTGTCCTCATCACGAGTACTTTGCTGATCGATAACCCCCATATTCATTGCAACTTCCCATTCAGGCAAATATGATCGCTTCTCTTTAACTTGTCCGTAATGCTTCGCCATCCACTCTGCCTGGGTACGCCCCTCAGTAAAACGCTCTCTCACCCCAAGATGCCCCGCAATATCTGCACAGATATCATAGGTACTGCGTACTTCCCACATCGGTGTGATCGTTTTTTGCATTGCAATCATGTAATGATGAGAACCGGCTGCATAGGAACTGTCCACCAGATCCTCGGCTTCTAAGTAGCTAGTTTCTGGAAGAAGGATATCGGCAAAGCGGGCACTGGCAGTCATATGGTTATCAATAACCACGATAGTTTCGCACAGGCTGTCATCTTCAAGTATTTTGCGTGTACGATTGATATTTCCATGTTGATTCAGAAGTGCATTCCCGGCCTGGTTGAAGAACAGTTTAATACCAGTTTTCAGTTTATCCGCGCCTTTGACCCCCATAGTGGTGGCTGTCATTTTTTCCGGACTTTGAATCGCATCTGTCCACAGATAGCAGGGGATTGACACCTTAACGGAATTTTCACCAATCGGCAGAGCAGGAACACCATAAGGTGTTCCGTATGTCCAGTTCCCATTGTTGGTTCCTGGCAATCCAAAATGACCCGTCAGGGCAGGAAGTATCTGAACCGCTCTGGAAGTCTGTTCACCATTCGCATGACGCTGTGGTCCCCATCCCTGAGCAATGAAACAGGCCCGAGCTCCGGCCATTTCACGTGCCAACTGGCGAATACGAATTGCCGGGATGCCACAGATATCTGCCGCCCATTCAGGTGTTTTTTCGACGCCGTCATCGCCGTTACCCAGAACATAGTCTTTATAACTGGCGTTTGGTTTCGCTGCTTCTGGAAGGGTGCTACGATCATAACCGACACAATAAGTATTGACTCGTTCTTCGTCGATCAGATTTTCTTTTATCAACGTGTGTGCAATAGCTGCTACCAGTGCAGCATCGGTTGTAGGGCGAATTGGTAACCATTCAGCATGTTCTGTAACAACAGAGTCTGTATAGCGCGGATCGATAATAATCACCCGGGCGCCTGATATTTCCAGCGCACGGCGCAGTTCTTCAACTTGCCCACCACCGGACATCCGAGTCTCAGATAAATTCAGACCAAAAAAAACCACAAGGTCAGAATGCGCAATCTGGCTAAAATGACTGGCAAACTGTACTCCTGTAGCACCATACGTGTAAGATGTGGCGGTAAAGTTTTGAGCGTTTGAGTAATTATTGTAATACTGCAGAAAACCGCCATTCAGGTTCAATAACCTCTTCCATGCGGGGGTTCCTTGATTATGATAATACGCGCCAGATTGATAATTAAAATAGATTGCTTCATTTCCATATTTTTCAGAAACGCGCTTTAATTCAGCGGCAATAAAGGCTGTGGCCTCATCCCATGAAATGCGTTTAAATTTCCCTTCTCCGCGTTTACCAACGCGTTTCATCGGATATTTAATCCGGTCAGGGCTGTAAACTCGCCAGCGGCTGGAACGACCTCGCAGACAAGGACGGATTTGGTGTTCACCGAATACCGAATCATCCTTAGCATCTTCCGGTTCAATTCGCACAATCCGATCATCTTTAACTATGACTTTCAGTGCACAGCGGCTGCCACAGTTTACTAAGCAGGCACTATGTCTTATGGTTTCAATTCCCTCCTTTCCCGTAGCCGATGTAGTATCAGCTGCATTGAGAGTAAACGGCAGGGTCAGTGTGCTTGATGCTGCAACCGCAGCACTAATTTTGGTGGTGTTCACAATAACCTGTCTGCGGGACAGGTCCTGTTGTAATAGCTCATTAATTATTGTTTTCATGTAATTCCCATAACCTCTGAAATAGCTTCCTGTATATAGCATTACATTGGGTTATAAGAGTGTTATTGACAACAATCAATTAATACACAATCACGAAGATATAATTTTTATTACTGAGAAAGACAGACCGGTAACTTTCAAAGAAGTTGTCGTATGTTCATACTACCCAGCGTTCTTTTTTCGGGTTTAGCGATACAGTTTCTATCTGTGACCAGTTTCGAGTTTGTTGTGACCAGCGATCCGGATTCGTTTTCTCGCTGTTTCGTAGATAATTTTACGGCGGGCGAGGATCCCTATATTCTCCCCTCGATGTTATTCATCCGGTGTTACATACCTTATTCCGGTAAGGCGATGCTGGATGTTGTACCACGCAACCGAACCCATTGCGCGGCCATTGAGGGCAGTATTGCAGCATTCTGTAGAAGGGGTCAGTTTGGAGATCGGAAATTTTTGGGCACTGTTGCAAAGTTAGCGATGAGGCAGCCTTTTGTCTTATTCAAAGGCCTTACATTTCAAAAACTCTGCTTACCAGGCGCATTTCGCCCAGGGGATCACCATAATAAAATGCTGAGGCCTGGCCTTTGCGTAGTGCACGCATCACCTCAATACCTTTGATGGTGGCGTAAGCCGTCTTCATGGATTTAAATCCCAGCGTGGCGCCGATTATCCGTTTCAGTTTGCCATGATCGCATTCAATCACGTTGTTCCGGTACTTAATCTGTCGGTGTTCAACGTCAGACGGGCACCGGCCTTCGCGTTTGAGCAGAGCAAGCGCGCGACCATAGGCGGGCGCTTTATCCGTGTTGATGAATCGCGGGATCTGCCACTTCTTCACGTTGTTGAGGATTTTACCCAGAAACCGGTATGCAGCTTTGCTGTTACGACGGGAGGAGAGATAAAAATCGACAGTGCGGCCCCGGCTGTCGACGGCCCGGTACAGATACGCCCAGCGGCCATTGACCTTCACGTAGGTTTCATCCATGTGCCACGGGCAAAGATCGGAAGGGTTACGCCAGTACCAGCGCAGCCGTTTTTCCATTTCAGGCGCATAACGCTGAACCCAGCGGTAAATCGTGGAGTGATCGACATTCACTCCGCGTTCAACCAGCATCTCCTGCAGCTCACGGTAACTGATGCCGTATTTGCAGTACCAGCGTACGGCCCACAGAATGATGTCACGCTGAAAATGCCGGCCTTTGAATGGGTTCATGTGCAGCTCCATCAGCAAAAGGGGATGATAAGTTTATCACCACCGACTATTTGCAACAGTGCCCTATTTTTTATAAAAGAGTAGACAAAAGAGGTTCGCGATATTAATCTACCAACTAGATGATTGGTACTGATTACACCAGCTATACCTTTTATCAAGAAATTACAGGAGCCATTATGTCTACTACCGTTAAACCTTCTGCAGACGCAGCTGCGATCCACAATACCCGTGAAGCAGTTCGCAGCCAGCCTGGCCTGGGTAACCTGACTTTCCAGATGAAAGCCCGTTCCAGCGGCGGATTAACCGTTCGCACAGAGACCGGCGCCACAATCCAGAACGGCGTTATCGATACCAGCCGTGTGGGGAAATTTTCTAATATCGGTGATGAACCCGCAGGTTTACTCGGCACCGATACCGGCATGAGCCCGACTGAATACATCATGCAGGCGCTGGCTGGCTGTTATACCGCCACCCTTACCATGATGGCTGCTGAAAAAGGGATCGACCTGGACGGTATCGAGCTGGATCTTAATTTCGATATCAACCTCAACGGCTTCCTTGGGCTGGACAGCAACGTGCGTAAAGGTGCGAAATCTATTCGCGTCGATGTTCACCTTACGAGCAAGACCGCCAGTCGCGAGGAGTTAGAAGCGCTGGTCAGCGAAATGCAAAAGAATTCGCCAATCCACGATACTCTGGCTAATCCGGTTGAAATGATTACACGCCTGGCGTGATGTCAGAGATGTAATGCTGCCATTCAGAATGCAGGATGGCAGTGACGTTCAGTTCTGCACGATACTGAGTCAGTGATACAACTTGCTACGGAAAAATAGCAACAATATAATCTATCAACTAGTAGATTATATGGAGTAATTATGACAACCATGACACGGGAACGGCTGCTCAGCGAAGCAGAACACCTGATGCGCGAAAAAGGGTATTCAGCATTCAGCTATGCTGATTTATCAAAAATAGTGGGTATCACCAAGGCCAGTATTCATCACCATTTCCCGACCAAAGATATTCTGGGTGAGCAGGTGGTAATACAGGCGTTCTCTGATACACAACGCGTATTTGAGCAGATAGAGGCGACTGAGAAAAGCGCGGAGAGAAGAATTGCGGCTTACATCGATATCTTCGCGCAAAGCCATAAAGCTTCGCTACTGCCACTGTGTTGTGCGTTGTCAGCAGAGACCGCCAATCTGCCTCAGGCAATTACTGTACAGACATCACTTTATTTCGATATGCAAATCGAGTGGCTCACAAAAGTCGTCAGGGCGGGCATGGAGTCAGGTGAGTTTTCATCCCATGCCGAACCATCAGATATTGCTTTGATGATCATTAATGTCTGTGAAGGCTCAAGCGTAGTGGCGCATGCAACGGCCAGACCCGAAGTCTTCGCCAACAGCCTTAAGTATATAAAACTGCTTCTTAATACCCCTCATTCAGGAGAATGACACTATGCTGGACTGGAACAACTATCGCTCAGAGTTAATGCAACGTTTAGGCGAGTTGGGCAAACTGACCCCCGAGACCATGAAAGGCGTGGTTGCCCTGGGCAACGCAGGTAACAAAACTGACCTTTTGGGCGCAAAAGTGCGTGAACTCATTGCCCTGGCGTGCGCAGTCACAACCCGCTGCGACGGCTGTATTGCTTTTCACGCCGACGCAGCTGTGAAAGCCGGTGCAACCGACGCTGAAATTGCTGAAGCGCTGGGCGTGGCGATTAACCTCAACGCTGGCGCGGCGGTCATTTATTCAGCCCGCACTCTGGATGCCGTCGGTCAGGCACGCGGTTAAGCATTAATAAATTCCACGTTAAAAGGGCATTACTGCCCTTTTTTTATGTCCGCAATAGCCTGAGCATATACCGATGCAGGTTTCACACCCGGTATGCGTTTAACTAATTGCCCTTCATGAAATATCAGCACAGACGGCAGCCCCCAGATCTCGTATTTGGTTGTCAGCACCGGCGCCTGATCTACATTGACTTTCCCCACCTGAATATCTCTATCGAGCCGGTCTGCAAACTGACTGAACATTTCTTCGCTGGCCTGACAGGGCGGACACCAGGGTGCAGAGAAACGTACCACCGATATTCCTTTGTACTGCTCTATCTGGCGGAAATTATCTTCGTTATAAGCTGTTAATGTACGCATGGTGATGACCTCGCAAAATGAGTGACAATTCAGAAATGGCTGCGTTATGACAAAAAAATACGACACACCCATTGACCTACCTACTAGATGGTTGGTATATTGCCACCCATCAGATGTTTATGCAACTCCAGTGCGCGACGTCCAGTCGATGATACTGCCGGGCTGTGCAAATCCCTGCCGGGATACTCCTTTTTGTTTTTTGTGAGGTATACGATGAGTAAGCTTTTCACCCCCTACAATCTGTCTGGCCTGGCGTTAAAAAACCGTGTAGTCATGGCACCGATGACCCGCACCCGCACCATGAATGACGTGCCGGATGAGGTCGTGGCTTTGTACTATGCACAGCGTGCTTCTGCTGGCCTGCTCATCACCGAAGGGATGCCGGTTTCAGAAGAAGGCCGGGGTTACCTTTATACCCCTGGTATCTACAACGACGAACACGTCCAGGGCTGGCGTAAGGTGACACAAGCGGTTCACGCCAAAGGTGGCCGTATTTTCGCGCAGCTCTGGCACGTCGGCCGTATGTCTCACGTCTCTCTTCAGCCAGGCCACATAGCGCCGGTTTCAGCGGGCACCGTTCAGGCGGTCAATACCACCGTTTTTGCGCTGACCGAATCCGGAGAACCTGGCCCGGTTGTACCAAGCCAGCCACGCGCGCTGGAAACGCATGAAGTTAAACGCATCACTGCAGACTTCGTGCACTCCGCACGCCTGGCGATGGAAGCCGGCTTTGACGGCGTGGAAATCATGGCGGCAAACGGATTCATCTTTGACCAGTTCCTCAGTAGCGAACTGAACACCCGCACCGACGAATACGGCGGCTCGGTGGAAAATCGTCAGCGTTTCCTGCTGGAGACCATTGACGCCGTGGCGGAAGCCGTGGGTAACAGCCACGTTGCCGTGCGCCTGTCACCGTTCGGCCGCATTTATGACCTCGCGCCGTATGAAGGTGAAGAGCAAACCTGGTCAGCCATCACCGACGCGCTCGGTCAGCGGGAACTGGCCTACGTACACCTTTACTATCAGCCGGTGTACACCAAAGCGCCACTTCCGGAAGGCTTCCGCCGCCGTTTTCGCAACACGTTTAAAGGCACCATCATCGCTGCCGGCGGTTTTACCCGTGATATCGCAGAGCAGGCTCTGGAAGATGATGAGCTGGATCTGGTGGCATTTGGTGTGCCCTACATCGCTAACCCGGATCTGGTTGAAAGAATGCAAAACGGCTGGCCACTGGCAGAAAGTGACCGCGCCACCTACTACGGCGTCAGTGGTTCCCCGGAAAAAGGCTATACCGATTACCCGGTCTGGCAGGCGCAATAAATCCCATACGGTCGCGGTTCTCTGATAAGTGAGATCCGACCGCCCAACGTCTTTGAGGAATCATTATGCAAACGCTGAAACCCACCCTTACCATCGATATCTGGTCAGATTTGGTCTGCCCGTGGTGCTGGATTGCTAAAAAAAGATTTGAACAGGGTCTGAATCGCTTTGAATTTCGCGACCAGGTGGTGATCCGCCATCACAGCTACCGTCTGGCCGGTGGTACTCCCGCGATGCCTTTTAAGGATGCCATCGTTAAAAAGCTGGGCAGTCAGCATTCAGCGGAGCTGATGATGAATCAGGTGGGCACCGCCGGTAAATCTGAAGGTCTGATCTACAACTTCGACGGCATGATGTTTGGTGATACAGAAGATGCACACACCCTGCTGGTTGCCGCGCGTAAGGCCGGAATTGCGGACGCGGTGGAAGAACGTTTTTATCATGGCAGTATCACCGAAGGTCGCTCTCTCTTTGACCGTCAGCAGCTCGTTGCCATGGCCGTAGAAGCCGGTATGCCGAAAGCTGACGCTGAAGCCGCCCTGGAAAATGACGATTTTCGCGCCACCGTTTCCGACGATGAAGCCCACGCACAGTCTATTGGCCTCAGCGGCGTTCCGGTTTTTGTGATGAACGAAAAATATGCCATCAGCGGGGCTCAGGCAGCAGATAACTTTTTGAATGCCCTGCGTCAGGTCTGGGATGAACAGCAAACCGAATTTTCAGCCACTGCGGGTCAGACCTGCGGAACGGATGGCTGCAGTATTTAATCCGTCAACCGCCGGCAGTTTCACGCTGCCGGCAACGTCTTACCCACCAGTAATGGAGTCAGAAAATGAACACTTTTTTCAAAGGTAAAAAACTGCTCGTCGTCGGCGGTACCAGCGGCATGGGCCTGGCCGTGGCACGCATGGTACTGGAAGCGGGCGGCAGTGTCGTGCTGACCGGGAATAAAAAAGACAAAGCCGAAGCGGTGCAAAAAGAACTGAGCCCTCTGGGACCGGTTGCGGTCATCGCGGCGAACCTGATGACCGAAGAAGGTATGGAAACTATCCGTCAGGAAATTAATGCTCACCATCGCGATATCAGCCTGATGGTGAATGCCGCCGGTATCTTCATGCCCAAAGGATTTACCGAGCACAGCTTTGCCGATTATGACATGTATCTTTCGCTGAACCGAGCCACGTTCTTTATTACACAGGATGTCGTGAAGAACATGCTCGCCGCGAAGCTCGAAGGGTCTATCGTCAACGTCGGTTCGATTGGTGCTCAGGCTGCACTGGGTGACTCGCCGGCCTCGGCCTATTCAATGGCAAAAGCGGGTCTGCATGCCCTGACGCGTAATCTGGCGATTGAGCTGGCCAGCGCGGGTATTCGTGTCAACGCGGTGTCTCCCGGGATTGTTCATACGCCGATATACGAAGGCTTCATGGACAAAGCGGATATCGCAGATGCTATGAAGTCGCTGAACGATTTCCACCCGCTGGGACGCGTCGGAACTGCCGAAGATGTGGCAAACACTATTCTCTTCCTGTTGTCTGACAAAACCTCATGGGTGACGGGCGCTATCTGGGATGTCGATGCGGGCATCATGGCGGTCAGACGATAACCCAGTGACGCTGGCATAAGCCGCCCCTTAAGGGCGGCATTTTTTTGTCGCCAGACATGTCATCAGCAGGCTTCACTAAGAATATTCACGACCTGTTCATCCGTGCCTTTTGTGTTCCCGGCACAGGGTGTTATGCCGGGTTCTGACGACATCCTGACAGGACAAAACGGCCAGAGAGAAAGGGGTTATACACGATGAGGAGCCGGTAACGGAGAGTGATTCCCCTTTAAATAATCCGTGGATCACCATCGCAAACTGTACGGCACCAAAAAGTAACAGCGCACCTGCCCCGGTATCGAGATGGATATAGGCGACAGAGAAGAGCACTGCGTACACCATGAGGTAAAATCCGCTCAGCGGACGCCACAGCGATAATGTAGTTTTTGCGTGATAAAACAAGAAAGGTGACAGGACGAGTGCACCACTGGCCAGCCTGAGGCTGCTGAATGAAAGGGGATCAATGTGGCCTCCCTGCAGGGCCAGACGGCACAGAATAGAGTTTGCAGCAAACGCCAGCATTGCCAGGGATATTTTAAGAATGAGCGCGCAATTGGCCATTCAGTGAGACCTCATAAAATTCTTGTAAGCTACCATCTAGTTGGTAGCATAGCGTAAGTGATCACCGAACAGGAAGCAATAATCAGCTTTCAAACTGGAAGGTGAGGACAGGCATTCGGAATGAATTCTGTTTCACATCCCCAGTAGAGGAAGGAAAACGCGTAATGCCAGATGCAGAGCAGAAGATTATTTTTCCCTGCGATCAAACATATGAAATCAGTTTAAGACCTGGAATATCCTATGAAAAAACTAAAATTTACGTTCAAAAATGCGGCTGGTGAAGAACTGGCCGGATTGCTTGAACTTCCTGAAAATCCTAAAGCGTTTGCGCTGTTAGCTCATTGTTTTACGTGTGGCAAAGACCTCAAAGGCGCGGCGCGTATTGCGCGGAAACTGACAGAGAATGCTATCGCCGTTCTCCGGTTTGATTTTACTGGTCTGGGAAACAGCGAAGGGGATTTTTCCAACACCAACTTCTCATCCAATATTTCGGACCTGCTTTGCGCGGTAGATTATCTCCGCCGACAGTACGAAGCGCCTTCTTTGCTCATCGGCCATAGCCTGGGGGGATCGGCCATTCTGTCTATTGCCGGCGAAGTTCCTGAGGCAAAGGCCGTTGTCACCATAGGATCACCCGGAGAACTGACACACGTAAAACGTCTTTTTAAGGATGATGTTGAAAACATTAACCAGCATGGAGCCTATCCCGTTGAGCTGGCCGGGCGGGTATTTACCTTAAAGAAACAGATGCTGGACAATATTCAGGAACACAAAATCGCTCATAAGGTGTTCGCCATGAACAAGCCTCTGCTTATTTTTCATGCGACTGAAGATGATACTGTGTTAATTGAGCAGGCCGAAAAAATATTCAAAGCAGCAAAGCATCCCAAGAGTTTCATTTCGTTGGGTAAGGCGGATCACCTTCTGACTCATGCTCAGGATGCTGAATACGTTGCCGATATCATTATATCGTGGGGCGAATGTTACCTATAAACAGAGTAAATGCGTTCAAACTCGTAGCGCAGAGGGCGATTTTCTGCAGAGATCGGACGCTGTTTATGCTGGACTGATTTTGCGATAAAGGCTTAGGCCGATGCATACAGGCGGGGCTGAATAAGGGTGAGGCCCTTGGGCGAGCATCCTTCATGCACCGGCTGAATGAAATCAGGGATCTGGGGGTGGGAGGATCAGTGTTACCACGCCACCGGCGCTGACACTACATACGGCGGCGATAACACTCTGGAATACGGTTTATATAGAAAGAACCATTGAGCCGCTTAAGCAAAAAGGAGTCCCTGTTAATGAACTGCTGGTCTCTCATCCTTCTCCACTGCTGTACAAAATATAGTCTTAGCGTGGGATAATTAATGAGATGGTCACTCCCTCCTTCCCGGTACTATGCTGAGGATAGGCTTTCATTCGGAGAACTATCATGGAAAACATTGCGCTCATTGGTATCGATCTGGGTAAAAACTCTTTCCATATTCATTGCCAAGATCGTCGCGGCAAGGCTGTTTACCGTAAAAAATTTACACGGCCAAAGTTAATCGAATTTTTGGCGACATGCCCCGCTACAACCATCGCAATGGAAGCCTGTGGTGGCTCTCACTTTATGGCACGCAAGTTGGAAGAGTTGGGGCATTTTCCTAAGCTGATATCACCACAATTTGTCCGTCCATTCGTTAAAAGTAACAAAAACGACTTTGTCGACGCCGAAGCTATTTGTGAAGCTGCATCGCGTCCGTCTATGCGTTTTGTACAGCCCAGAACTGAATCTCAGCAGGCAATGCGTGCGCTGCATCGTGTCCGTGAATCCTTGGTTCAGGATAAGGTAAAAACAACCAATCAGATGCATGCTTTTCTGCTGGAATTTGGCATCAGCGTTCCACGAGGAGCTGCCGTTATTAGCCGACTGAGTACCCTTCTTGAGGACAATAGTTTGCCTCTATACCTCAGCCAGTTATTGCTGAAATTACAACAGCATTATCACTATCTTGTTGAGCAGATTAAAGATTTGGAATCCCAGTTGAAACGAAAGTTGGACGAAGATGAGATTGGACAGCGCTTGCTGAGCATTCCCTGCGTCGGAACACTGACAGCGAGTACTATTTCAACTGAGATTGGCGACGGGAAGCAGTACGCCAGCAGTCGTGACTTTGCGGCGGCAACAGGGCTAGTGCCTCGACAGTACAGCACGGGAGGTCGGACGACATTGCTGGGAATTAGTAAGCGAGGTAACAAAAAGATCCGAACTTTGTTGGTTCAATGTGCCAGGGTATTCATACAAAAACTGGAACACCAGTCTGGCAAATTGGCCGATTGGGTCAGGGATCTACTGTGTAGGAAAAGCAACTTTGTCGTCACTTGTGCTCTGGCAAACAAGCTGGCCAGAATAGCCTGGGCCCTAACGGCACGACAGCAAACTTATGTAGCATAACGGCAGAAATACACCGGTTTAAAGAATCACTGATCTGGTTTTGCGAATACTGATATTGATGATACTAACGGCCCACCGGCCTGTTGAGGAACCTGTAAAACGGAAAGGCTCATTGAAGCCGTATATTTTCTGGAGGTTCATCAGGCGCGGAACTCATCGAGGCGCGGGAATAAAATCCCATTCAGACGCCGGATAGATTCAAGCAAGCCAATTTATCGTCAAAATCGGTGTTGCAAAAACGGGAGTGACCATAGATTCCGTTTTCTGAGACGTCCCCAGTATGGCAACCACGATCAGTCTGCTGGAGCCGGTTATAGCCGCACTGCTGGCCGTTGTGCTCGTCGGTGAAAGGCTGCCGCCTTCCGGATGGGCAGGCGTCGGACTGATAGTTGCGTGTCTGGGGCTCATCACCGTTCCGGCTGGAAAGTTACGTTTCAGTCTGTTCCGGCAACGGAAAGAAAACTTTGAAATCGCAAAAAGGAAAGAATTATGAAAGATAAAGCGTCATTTGACTCATTTTCGGCTCTCGATATGCGTGCCGGGTAATGACTCCAACTTATTGATAGTGTTTTATGTTCAGATAATGCCCGATGACTTTGTCATGCAGCTCCACCGATTTTGAGAACGACAGCGACTTCCGTCCCAGCCGTGCCAGGTGCTGCCTCAGATTCAGGTTATGCCGCTCAATTCGCTGCGTATATCGCTTGCTGATTACGTGCAGCTTTCCCTTCAGGCGGGATTCATACAGCGGCCAGCCATCCGTCATCCATATCACCACGTCAAAGGGTGACAGCAGGCTCATAAGACGCCCCAGCGTCGCCATAGTGCGTTCACCGAATACGTGCGCAACAACCGTCTTCCGGAGCCTGTCATACGCGTAAAACAGCCAGCGCTGGCGCGATTTAGCCCCGACATAGCCCCACTGTTCGTCCATTTCCGCGCAGACGATGACGTCACTGCCCGGCTGTATGCGCGAGGTTACCGACTGCGGCCTGAGTTTTTTAAGTGACGTAAAATCGTGTTGAGGCCAACGCCCATAATGCGGGCGGTTGCCCGGCATCCAACACCATTCATGGCCATATCAATGATTTTCTGGTGCGTACCGGGTTGAGAAGCGGTGTAAGTGAACTGCAGTTGCCATGTTTTACGGCAGTGAGAGCAGAGATAGCGCTGATGTCCGGCAGTGCTTTTGCCGTTACGCACCACCCCGTCAGTAGCTGAACAGGAGGGACAGCTGATAGAAACAGAAGCCACTGGAGCACCTCAAAAACACCATCATACACTAAATCAGTAAGTTGGCAGCATCACC